>JAVVPF010000075.1 GCA_036655895.1 Cloacibacillus sp.
ACCATGCCGACACCCAACAGGAAAATATTGACAACGATGAGCACGCCGGCTTTGCTGCTGACAAGCCCCGTTATCATCACTGCTATCGCCTGCGGCGCCTGCATTATCGTGAGCACGCGGCCAAAGGCCATTGCGCCCGCCAGTATAAAGGTTATCGGCGCGTAGGTGCAGACCGCCTCTTTAAATGTCTCCACTACGTCGTGAAAGTCCATCGTCTTATAAATGAAGCAGCAGACGATGAGCGCGTAGACGACAGAAACGCAGGCCGCCTCCGTTGGAGTGGTGACGCCCCCGTAGATGCCGCCAAGGATTATGACCGGGGTCATAAGCGCCCAAAAGCTGTTTTTAAAGATATGCCAGAGGCCGTCCTTACGCAGGTTTTTGCAGTAAGCCTCCAGTTTTTCCTTGTCCTCGCCGCGCGTTTTGCAGTAGTACCACGAATAGACCATAAGACAGAAGCCGATCAGCAGTCCCGGAAGTATCCCCGCAATAAACATTAATAAACATTGCGCCGACAGAAACACCGGACGAAAGCCCGTACAGAATAAACGGTATCGACGGCGGGATGATGACGCCAAGACCGCCCGCCGTAGCCACCAGCGCTGTGACGAAGGTCTTGTCATAGCCCAGTCCCACCAGCAACGGAATTGACATTGCGCCGATAGCGGCAACGGTAGCTGGGCCAGAGCCGGATATAGCGCCGTAGAAGAGGCAGGTGACGACGACGGCGCAGGGCAGCCCGCCAGTTTTATCACCCGCGAAGTACGAGAACATGTTGAAAAGTTTATCTGAAACGCCGCCGCGCGCCATTATTATGCCGGAGAGCACGAAGAGCGGCACTGCGATGAACGGAGTTGAATCGACGCCGCCCACCATTTGGCGGACTATGAATTCTATCTTCGCGGGGAACATCGGGTTGAGAAAATGCGGCACCATGGCCGAGACGCCCATCGTGATGCCGACTGGCACCGTCAAGGCAAGGCAGACTGCAAAAACAGCGAATACATATCCTAGCATGATCTTCCAGCCTCCCTGATATTTATGTAAAACTGCTGCGCGCTGCGGAAAACGGCAATCGCAAATCCCGCAACAGATGCTCCGTAGACGAGCCACATTGGAACGAGCAATGCGGGACTGGTCTGCCCATTATCCATTAGAGTCCCTGTTACCGTAACAGCCCCTTTTAGCCAGTAGCACATCACTGCGATGATAAAAAGATTTACGGCGGCAAAAAGGCGCTTAGACGTTTTCTCCGACACCATGGTCAATAGAATGTCTATGCGTATGGCGCTCTGACGCTTGATGCAGAGCCCAATGCTCAAAAAAGCCGACCAGATGAACAAAAAGCGTGTAATCTCCTCCGCCCACGACGGGGAGTCGTTGAATATATAACGCATGACGACCGAGTACGAGATGATGAGCGTGATGAAAAACAAAAGCGCAGTCATAAGCGACTCTTCAAAATGCTCATTGAGCCAATGCAACATAATTATGCCTCCTCAGTTTTTACGTTGTTTAAATTAAAGGAGTCGGAAATCGCGGCTGAAACCCCTGGCTGGCTTCCGCCCCCTTTTTAAGCGATATTGATTTACCTGACGCGCTTTTAGGACCTACTTTGAGGATTCCTTCACAGCGCTTTGAAGCTTTGTCACCAGGTCAGAGCCAACGGCTTTTGTAATGTTGTCATAGACCGGCCTTGCCTTGGCCTGCATCTCTGCGAGCACCTTCGGACTGATGGTGATTATTTTGACATTGTTCTTCTTGAGGACGGCGACGCGGTCGGCGTGACACTTGTCGGCCTGCTGGCGGCCCCAGACGATCACTTCGCGCGCAGCGTCGCGGACAAGCTTCTGATCCGCCGGCGTTAGCTTATCGTATATAGGTTTGCTCATGATTATCGTAATGTAATGAAGAAGATGATTTGTATCTATAACATACTTTTGTACTTCGTAAAGCTTTGTCGCGACGATCACTTCATATGGATTCTCCTGGCCGGTGACCGTGCCCTGCTGGAGCCCGAGATAGAGCTCGCTGAAGGGCAGCGGCGTCGGATTTGCGCCAAGGGCCTTCCAGTATTGGATGTGGTATTTATTTTCCATCGTGCGAAGTTTCAGGCCTTTGAAATCTGCGATGCTGTTGATCGGTTTGTTTGAGGAAAGGACACGGAAGCCTTGATCCGCGAAACCAAGCATCACTATGCCGGCCTTTGCATATTCGGGCGCTATCTCCTTCTGGAACTTATCAAGCGCCTTACGCGCCGTCTGCTTATTTGGAAAGAGATTCGGAAGATCGAAGACCGCCGCCTTTGGTACAAAATTTACCTGCGGCGCGGTGGTTTGCACGACAAACGCAAGTTCGCCGTTTTGAAGGCTCTGTGTCAGCTCGCGGTCTGAGCCAAGTTGTGAGTTCGGGAATGCGCTGACCTTCATTGCGCCCTTAGACTTCGCCTCCAGCACCTTCTTTAACTGCTGCGTCATGAGGCCCGTCACCGTATCGTCCGTCGAGTCGTTTGCAACAGAGAATTCGTATTTCGGAGCCGCCGATGCCGTTCCTACAAATAGCATGATACATAAAACCGCCGTCAAAGATGTGAACTTTTTCATTGCTGCACTCTCCTTTTTTATTTGCCCGCTTAGCGAGATGCTCTTGATTATTTTCGTATAGCGGAAATATAGACTGAATATCGGAAACAACTATACGATACAGTGTATTTGTTTAGATGTCAATATACCAAATTAAGAACAATATATTATTTGAGCAAATAATATAAAAACCCCTTTTGGAAGACGCGAGATAAAAGCCGCGCTTCCAAAAGGGGAGGCCAGTAACCTTTTAAGTTTTTAAAATTGCAGCCGCTATTTTGGCGGCGTCATCTTTTCCCGTATTATGTCCACTACTATAGAGAAATGGCGGCTGATGCAGGCTTGCGCTTTTTCGGCGTTCGCGGTCCAGAGCGCCTCTATCAGTTCTTTGTGTTCAGCGATTATGACATCTGGGGCGCGCCTTGGATATATCGAATGCGCGGCAAGCCGCGTCATATCTTCGCTCACTCTCTGCCACATGGCATTCAGATTTCCCAACCCCATGAACTGCACAATCGTCGTGTGATATTCCATATCTCGCTTCATAAACTCAAATGGGGAATCCTTCACAGCTTCCATCTCCTGGTTGACGGCGGCCAGCTGCCCAGCTAAAAGCTGCGGCTTGCCCTGTGCGATGGCCCTTTTGATGACGAACGGTTCTATCATCTCACGCAGAGTGAAGAGCTCGTTTATCTTTTCAAGCGTTATCTCGGAGACGACGGCGCGACGACGCTCCTCCCAGTCCACCCAACCCTCCTGCGAAAGCCGTTTCAACGCTTCACGTACCGGAGTACGGCTGACGCCGAACTCGTCCGCTATCGTACGCTCCATAAGGATGCCGCCTGGCAGAAAATCGCCGTTTATTATGCGCTCCTTGATAGATTCATAAATTGTGCTTGATAAATTTTGATCCTTTTTATTTCCCGCATTCGCAGAGACGGTTTCCATCGGCAGACTCACCTGTCCTTTTCATTTTCACGCGCCACATGCTCAGTTAATATATTTTACATGGCTTAAGTATATTATCACAGAGCAAAACCTTTCAGTAACTTATTTTCCACACTCAAAAGGCATTGCGGTCAAAAAGAAAGTCACGCACCTGCGCCCCGCCGCCCACGCGGCAAAGACTACCGCCGCCGTTATGGGGGTTCATCCGGAAATCATTGTTTATAAATATAGCAAATACCTTATTGTATGATTGCATGCAGGATTTCAGATACGCGATAATTTCTTAGGTTTCCATGTTGAATAAAGCACTGCAAAAAGGATAATGCCACAAGCTATAATTTCATAAAATGTAGGAATCTGATGAAGCAATATGGGAGTTAATAATAGCGCAAATAAAATCTCGAGAGTACATAACATGCTTGCAATAGAGGCTGGAATGTATTTGAGAGATGCAAACAAAAGTCCAAACGCAATCAACCCAGAGACAATAGCCGGATATTGCATAACAAAGAAAATCGCCGGCGTCAGATGCACGAGATCTTCCCATCCTAGCAATACGCTTTTTCCAATAATCAACAAGAGTCCCCCGAAACAATGAACATAAAATAACTGGACAAGAGGATCAGATAAACCTGTCAGTGAGATTTTACGAGATATAAGCGTCTGTCCAGATAATCCTAAGACTGAAAGTATCCCCCAAGCTAATCCCATAGTTGAAATTCTTACATTAGATGCGGTTGTTCCAAACATAAACCCAATATATAAACCCATAAGCACCATAATACTACCTATATACTGGCTAACGGAAGGTTTTTCTGACGTTACAAACACACCGCCTATCATTGTAACAAGCGGAAAAGTATAGTGGATTATTAAGGCTTGAGGTACTGATAAATAGGTGCAGGAAATCAAATAACCTGTAGCATTAAAAAACATTGTAAACAGAGCAAGCAAGAGATATATACCATACATTTTTCGCGATAAAACCAGCTTATAGCTCTCTTTTCGTAGAACAAACCATAGAAACATAATA
>JAVVPF010000076.1 GCA_036655895.1 Cloacibacillus sp.
TGCCCTCGGCGTGAAGGTCGACAAAATCGACAAACGCGTAGCAGTGCTCGAAGACGGTATCGGCGGATGGAAGATTCGTGGAACGTTCCAGTTCGACGCGAAGTTTGCCAGCGATACAGATCAGGGCAACTACTTCTTCAATGAGAGCAACAAAAAGAACGACTTTGAAAAAGAGAAGTTCCGTCTGTTCCTCACAAAGCAGATCAACGAAGATACATACTTCTACGCTCAGTATCGCACCGGCGCTGACGCTTCAGGTGCACCGGCAGCTCGCGGCGGCCGTGGCGACATCCAGAACATGCGTTGGTCACATCTTTATGTCAACACAAAGCTCCCCTATGACATCGACTTCCGCGTAGGACGCTTTGCCGTCGACTTCGAAGATGATTATGGTCTCTATACAGATAACGATGCCATCTTCGGCGACTTCCGTACAGATGGTTTCCGTCTTGCGAAGACATGGGGCATGTTCAAGGCGACAGCGGTCGTGGGTCGTAATGACAACTTCGGCGATGACTATGTTGCTATTTCCGACGGTACAGGCGCAAGCTTCATGACCTACGTCCTCGACCTGCACTTCCAGCCCAACGAGAAGTTCTTTGCTGGTGCAACTGGCTACTGGGTCAACGATGACTCAACAGCAGCCGATGCCGGCGATCTCAAAATGGACAACTACGGATTCTACGCTGGATACCAGTTCACACCTTCAGTACAGTTGAAGGGTATCTACTATTGGCAGAAGCTCGGCAATGATGTAAAGACCTACAATGGCAAAACAGCGGCAGTAAATGGCGAAACAAGTCCGAAGGCATGGAAGGCCATCCTCGATGTGAAACAGGATCTTCTTAAGTTCACGTCACTGTGGGTGGAATATTCACAGCAGGACAATACCTACATTGGCCTTACAAACCGCTATTCAATCGGCGGAGGCTCCTATGACTATGTAGGAAGAAACATCTACCTTGCCGATCCGCTTGGAACATCAAAGTGGTGGTTTGTAAAGGCTGAGCAGAAATGGAACGACAAGTGGAGTTCATTCCTTCGTTACGCCAATGTTGACTATGCTACAGATCATCTTGACAACGCGACAGAATGGGGTGTTGGCGTGAACTATCAGTACACACCGGCAATCCAGTTCCAGCTTGCTTACGACCAGGTTGACCACGGCGACGGTGCAACGTACGCTGGCGTAGTCGATAACAACAGCGGCAAGGACCATGTTGTCCGCTTCCGCACAACGGTGAACTTCTAGTTCTAGCAGTTACTACTTAAACAGAGACCCGAAAGGGTCTCTGTTTTTTAAGGACGTATAAACATTTTCCCTGAACCTCTACCATTTAATTTGAAAGCTATGAAATAAAAACATAAATAATATCTTCAAGGAGGTACCAGTTTGAAAAAAACTACCATGTTGGGGCTATTGGCCCTCTGTTTCATCTTTGCCTTTGCCGCGTCAGCGTGCGCCGCGCCATACGATCAGGTGCTGCAGCGCTGGACTAAAAGCCGCAAGTATATAGACCCGGAGGGCGGCAACATCGAAATCAAGGCTACCTATTACTCTACAGAATATGTCGAAGCGCTGATCTTAAAAGAGGCGCAGAAGAATCTGTGGACGCAGCATGAGACAGACGCATACAAAGCTAACCTGCTGGGAAGTCTGAAGCTCAACGAACTCATTCCCATCCATGTTGAGTTCATAAACAACGGCCCTACAATGTACCTTGGTCCGTTCGACATAATGGCGAAACTTCGTATAGGAAATAAGCTCTATAAAGCCGCGGAATATGACAAGCGTCTGAATTTTAAATTCCAGGGGCCAAAAGACGGGCTCATCTATTTCCCGAGGTTTGATGAAAAGACGGGTAAGAATCTGCTGAAAGGTCAGAGGCAAGCGCGTTTTGAAATACTGGCTAGCGTCAGCCCCGTAACAAACGGTAAAGATACGATATTTGTCTGGGACATCGCAAATGACAACCCGGAAACTCTATACGCTGGAGCGGCTGGCAACAAGCTGGAAACAGACCGTCTCTTAAAACGCCTCGAGAAGCTCCACAAGGACAAGGCGGAAGAAGAATCAAAGATAAACGCAATAAACAACGAAATATCCACCATCCAGCAGCGCATCGACCAACTGATGAAATAACAGTTCGACTCCCAGACCACACTCTTTATAACGACAAAACTCCTCTGATTTGGTGGCAGCTTTTTGCAGCCCCTTCAAATCAGAGGAGTTTTTATTTTGAGATGCTGTAGGTCGAAGTTGGATATGCTACTGCTTAGCCAGTTCGTCAAGACGATTCTTTATTGTAGTTTCTTCGTCAGTGATAGCATTTAATTTTACCTGCTCATCCGCTTTGTCTTTGCGGATTTTTTCGAGACGCTTTAACAGGCGATCTGTTTCCATTTTGGCCATAGTGGTTCCTTGGAACAACTTTTGAGGATCATCTTTGCTAATATCCCATAAGAACTTTGTGGTTCTGCCAGATGTGATTTCAGGCTGGATGGTTGGTTTTAACTCCAACGTTACCTGCTTTACGCCTTTTAAAAGGTCTTTGCCGGTCTTATCATCGTATCTTTTGAAATATACAAGACCATCTTTTTTCCCCTGAAATTTGAAGTTGAAACGTTTGTCGTAATCAATCGGTTTATAATAGGTATTTCCGATTCTCAGTCCCACCATTATATCAAATGGACCAAGGTACATTGTCGATGAATTATTATCAAAGGCAATATGTACTGGGATCATTTCATCAAGCTTTAGTATATTTAGAAACTTATATTTGTAATCTTCAAGCTCCTGTTGCGTCCACAGATTCTTTTTTGCCTCCTGTTGGATATATGCGTCGATATATTCAGCAGAATAATAGGTGGCGCTTACTAGTAGATTGGATAGTTGGTCTTCACCCTTGTACAAATGTGATTTTGTCCATCTTTGAGTGATCTGGTCGGCGGTGTCAGCCGCAGCAATAGAGACAAAAGCAAAGACAAAAAAAAGGAGCAAGAACGTCCGCTTTGTTAATTTATTCATCATTGAGGATCCTCCTGTATATTTAGATACCTAGAGTTATATTAATTTCAACATATTATTTTTAGGTTATCTGACGATTGAATCAAAAAATATAAAATATAAAGCCTGTTAAAAAAAGAGAGACCCTAAAGGGTCTCTCTTGCAGCAATTTACTAGAGACTAGAAATTGACTGTTGTACGGAACTGGATGACGTGGTCGTCACCATTATAAGCATTGCCTGTGTTCTCGCCATTATCGACGTAGTCATATCCAAGACGGAAAGCTACTGCCGGGTTGAGCTGGTACTTCACTGCTATGCCGTATTCTTTTGCGTCATCGATACCATCTGTGTCAAATTTCGCCTGTGTGTAGCGAATGAAGCTGCTCCACTTGTCATTCCATTTCTGGTCGGCGCGAACAAAGAATACCTTTGTGGTGTTGTCGTTCCAAGGCATATTCTGGAGAACGTGAGCGTAATTGCCATTACTGCTGTTATCGGTGCCCCAGCCGTAGTAGTCGCGGTTACCGATGTACATGTTATCCTGCTGCATGTATTCAAAGCGGAGTGCGGTGAACTTCAGGAGGCTCTGGTCGAGGTTGAGGACGGCCTTCCATGCTTTGGGTTTGTTTTCGGTTCCGTTGCCACCATTCACTATATCTGCAAGAACTACGGCGCCGTCGCCATTATCCTGCCAGTTGTAGATTCCCATGAGTTCCACTGCGGGAGTAAACTTATAGGAAGCATAGAGGGCGTAATTCTTGATGCCGAAATCGTCGTTGAGATTATAGAGATTCTCTGTGTCATCATCTACAAACCAGTAACCAGTCGCGCCAGCGAAGAACTTCTCATTTACCTGCCAGTGAAGGTCAAGGACATAGTTCATCCATCCGCCGCTAAGGAGATCCTTATTACCGGTGGCTTCTCTGATAGTACCGTCAAGATCTCTTGCTGCGTTACGACCAATGATCGCTGTTGCGGTAAGTCCGCCCCATGACTTTTTGGCCTGGAAACCGTCAATACGATAGTCTGAGAAGAAGGCGTCTGTTTCATCATAGAAGCCATAGTCGCCTTCAAAGTCAACTGCAAAACGTCCAACGCGGAAATTCACATCGTAGGGAAGCTTTGTGTCCAAGTACAGATGGGTCGTCTTTACACCGACCATATCGCCGCGGCCATTGCCCAGTCCATCTTCACCGTAACGCTGCTGCATGTAGAGGCTTGTGTTTTCGTTGATCTGCTTTGTTATAAACAGACGGAAACGCTCTTTTGTGAACTCTGTATCAGCGCCGTTCGCGGTGTAAAGGTGATTGTCGCCGCCTGTAAAGTTGGCGTCAAACCAGAACGTTCCACGAATCTTCCATCCGCCGATACCGTCTTCGAGCACTGCAACGCGTTTGTCGATTTTGTCGACCTTCACGCCGAGGGCG
>JAVVPF010000077.1 GCA_036655895.1 Cloacibacillus sp.
TCTTAAATGGAAATCTCCACGGGAAAGCTTAAAAGCTTTTTTGGTTGCCGTGTAACAGAGGTTTGACAAACCTACACTCCTGACTGAGTGCGCGCGGATAGGTTGCGATTCCAGAGGCTAGAGCTCCGTTTTTAAAGAATTTCGCCCCATATTCTTCGGCGGCAAGCGCAAGCCCCAGCGCATCGCGAGCTAGCACCACAAAACTCATCCCTGTCACTCCTGAACCCATCGTGCGCAGGTGCAACATTTGCCGTTCTTTTAGTGTTACCGCGTCTCCGCCCTCTACCATTACCACATAGTAGAGGTTGTTTTTTTCGTCACGCTTTTTAGTCACTCGCCACGCCGGAATGGGCCACAAGCTAACGACCTCTCCAGCTCTGTTTCTTACTATTTCGGCATAGGCGTTGCCCCAAAGTTCCAAATTCAGCGTCATCGCTTTTTTGAAGTCGGAAGCCGTCATTTCGGGGTTGGGCTCGTAGCGTAAAAGCGCAGCCATGCACCCAGGCACCCTCTCTTTGCCACCAGCAGTGTTTTTTAAAAACTGCACCGGCGAGGCCGCGATCTCGGTAGCTATAACACGTATGCAGGCGTATACGGCCATGATTTTAATAGCGTCATCCTCACCGATTTCAATCCCAGTTTGTGAGAGCGCCCGTATCGTAGGCAATCCCATGAGCCAGCTTTCAATCGGGGCTTTGGGCAGCTCTTTCAGCGCGCTCAACGCCGTTTTAAATCTTGTCAGTAAGCTCACATGCCAACACCTCCTTTTAAAATGTAAAATGAGATAATACCGCGCGTTTCATAGACACTAGGCCCTGGTACGGGTTCTGCGTCAATGCGCGAATATGCCATTATTGCGGCGATTATGCCGTCAATCTTACGGCGTTTTACCTTCGCCACCTTGTCAAGCTTTACGTTCCCCGCAGGGTCCGTAATAACTTCGCAGTTATTTATCATCCAGCTGCTTACAGGATTATTTCCGTGATGGAATTTACCGTCCATAATGATACGCTGCATCCCTTTGGTAGGTGGGCTCATTGATAAAAAACCCTGACGCATATCAACGCATTTTATTCCTTCGTTTATAAGATGATTGGTGAGCTGTGTGGCATTATACGGGTCTTCCGCAAGCTCGAGCACCTGATAATCTTTCGCAAAGCGCAGAATGTCGCTCTCTATGAAGTCATAATCTATTGATCTGCCTGGAGTGAGCGTGATATAACCGTCTTTCGCCCACTGGACATATTCCGCGCGATCTCGCACGCATTTCTTTTCGATGCCGTCTTCCGGCAGGTAATAGCGCCATATTGCTTTTATACATCCGTCTTCCCACGGGAATATCCCGCAGATGCTTGAAATGTCGCTGACCGAAGAGAGGTCGGCCCCGAGGTAGCATTTTCGGCCCGAAAGAGCTTGCGCGTCGATTTTGCCCGCAGATGCCCTCCAGTCGTCATAATTTATCCAAGCTACAGAGCTAAAGGTCCAGACATTCATACGCTTTATGAGAAAATCATTTAAAGCGCTGCTGTCATTTTTTGCCGTTACGCACCTGTCTTTGAGTTCGTCTATATCAAGTGCGGCGCCAAGAGAAGAATTTGATTTGATATAGACCTTTGGATTCGTCCAATCGTCGCCGTCATCAAGAGTGTAAATGATACCCAAGAGACGTTCGTCTTTTATAACGCCGCGCAAAATATTTTCAACGTAGTCGTGCATGTCGCGGCAGGCGCTCTTCATTTCAAATCCTGCGGTGGTGATGATAAGTAAAAGTGGCTGTTCACGCGCTCCGGTCGCGGTATTCAGAACTTCATACAGCTCACGGTTTTTATGGGCATGATATTCGTCAATAATAGCGCAGCTTACGTTAAGCCCATCTAGTGTGTTTGACTCCGATGATAACGGTCTAAATATTGACACCGTATCCTCAATGACAATAGAGTTGCGGTAAATTTTTGCGTATTTTTTCAAATATCGTGACTGGCGTATGATTTGCTTTGCCGCTTCGTGTACGATTTTCGCCTGTTCCCGCTGGGTCGCGGCTGAATATACCTGTGCTGCAGATTCGCCGTCCATGTCTAGCATGTACAGTCCGATGCCAGCGACCCAAAAGGTCTTGCCATTTTTTCTGGCAACCTCTATATATGCCGTTCGAAAGCGCCTTAGTCCAGTTTTTTAACTTTCCAGCCAAAAAGTATGTAGGTTATGGCTTGCTGCCACGGGAGCATTGTAAAAGGGCGACTCGCCCATTTTCCTTCAAAGTGCCGATATTCGTTAAAGGCGTTGATTGCGATTTCTCCAGCTTCAGGGTCGAAATAATACTGGTTGAGCTTTTTTATGTCATTAAGATGCCGCTTTATGGCAAGTTTCACCCATTTACATACGGTGACCGTCCCTTCCGCTACATCTTATATGTACGTTTCCGCCCATTTTCGGCTATTCTCTGAGGCAATTACGGGTTTTACGCTGTTTTTTTCGCATTTCTTCATACTCGCTTTCACCGTCCTCAAATACGGCGGCGTCAACGGGCTGCATTACGCGCCGTTTCAACGACGGCGTTAGAGCAAATTCCGCCTCAAGCCGCGATAGCTCTTGTTGAGCATCCCGCATGATTCGCCATGACGGGTTATATCGTTCATTCGATTTGCCCTTGTTAAGGATTTGCCCGCGCTCCCCCACATCTCTGGCGGCGTCGGTATAGATGGTAAGCAAGTCATGATAACGCACAAAAGCAAGGCGGTCGCTCATTTTTACAACGCCGGCCTTTATAAGGTTGTCCCATAATTCGCCCGGCGACGGCAAGTAGTTATAATCTTCTATGGGCTGCGCGTCAATTTCGAGTGTTGCCGGCGGCGCTTCTTTTTTGTGATGACTTCTTCCGACAAGTTCTTTTGGCTCTGCTGGTTTCGGTTTTCTCCCTCGAGTTACCATTTTTCACCACCGCCCACCTTGAATAAAGTTCACAATTCACTTAACAAGTTTAGTTTTTTTAAGCAATTTTGGGCGCGATTACGAATCTGCTCGCCACCGGTCTAGGATTCTTGGTCTGTCCGAGATTTAATCTCCCCCTACCCCTGTGCGAAATCACTCAAACGCTCACGCCGCTTACGTTCATTCTCTGTCTTCTCTGCGTGTCAGTAACGACAAAGAGATTGAAGATTATCGCTTGCGATCATAGAACCACCATCGGAAATTTCAACGATGTGATCAACGACTTCGGCTTGTCGGATAATGCCGCGCTCGTAACATATACGGCATAAAGGATGCCGCGCCATAAAAGCGTTCCGTATCTTCTGCCAACGCGCCGTATGATAAAAACGATGAGAGACAGGGCGTGCGCTATCATATCGCCTACACTGTTCGACGTTTATATGAAGCGGTGCGTGCAGTACGCAATATGAGGCATCTGGCGGTATCGCGCGTCTGCACCCGGGATGATTGCATATCTTCATTGCTCGCTCCGGCATTCTTACCACCTACTATTTATATTCAAACCATTTCAAGCATTAAAAAATCGCTTCCAGATATGAGGGAAGCGATTAATCGAACTATAGTATTCGTATTACAATTAAAATATTAACAATATTTTTCTATTACATTGACGCACTTCTTAATTAAGGTTTCTCCATCTGGATCTAGTTCTACCTCCAATATTGACGTGCCGCTTTCAAGATCATCAAGTTCGGATGGCGTTAAATCATGATCGAAAAAAAAGCATCTTTCTTCAACTACTTTATTTAATGCGTCTAATAATTCCCTACTACGCTTTGAATCAATATAACAATTGCCAGTTGGAGTTTCATTTTTCAAAATAATAGTTTTAAAATCAGCGAGGAGACCCTCTGAGTATATAACTTTTTTCTTCTGTGGTAAATTTTTCATACTTTCACCTCCTTTTTACCAAAGATATAATTTGATGAGCATATAACTGTGGCATTAATAACATATTTTAACAAAAAAAGAAAATTTGTCTACTGCATTCTGCTCCCATTATCTACATAATGAGTCAAGTGCGTGGCCGGATATGCCCGCACCTCGCGTGTAGGTTTACCATACCGCTGTTACAGACTCAATAAAAAAAGCAGCAGACCGTACAGCGAACTGTTAAGATTAAAGCGCCAACACTAATCGACAGGGGGCTGCGGGTCTGCATGAAGAAGTTAACACAGGATGTCAAGTTTAGGCAAGCACTGA
>JAVVPF010000078.1 GCA_036655895.1 Cloacibacillus sp.
ATAGACTTTAAGAACTGGGCATCTCTCCCAAAATATCTATATGGACAAGCTCTTTGGAAAGAAATTTTAACAGGCTTAAATATCAGCGTCTAAAAAAATCGTCTGAGGCGCTATAATCTATTTATGGTAGAACCCATAGAACGTCTGGAACGAAATTATTGCATCACCCAGTAGGAATGACCGCGCCATAACGCGCACCGAGGCTGCGCAGAGATTGGCATATTCTTCAACCAAATTCGACTGGATGCAACGCCAATGTGAGGAAAAAAACAAAAAATTAAGAACGTTGTTGATGGTTTTAAAATAAATATTGCCAGAAACGGCATGTGTATGTTATCTTACGCCTAAGAAAAATTATTTTATTTAGGTTTAGAATCAGTGGATTTTAACTGGCGGGAATTTTCGGTTGGGTTTTTATTATCGTCTTTTTCAGTTCTTTTGTAGTCAATGCGCTCGGAGCAGTATAATTTTTTTAAACAAGACCGAACAACAGAGGCTCTTGACCGGAAATAGATCGCCTGCAGGTTCAATGCAAGGAGGATCCTTGTGATCAAAAAACGAATCAAAATCTACTTTATTATAGCTGTTTGGGCGGCGGCCATCGGAGTCTTGGTTTTTAGTTTTGTGCAAATGTGGAGCTACGCCAACATCATTAACAATGCCGGCGTAGTACGCGGAGGTACTCAGAGAATATCGAAACTTGAATTGGCCCGCACGCCGAACGACGCGCTGATTTTACGTGTCGAGAAGCTTCTTTCGCAGCTACAGGCCAACGAAAAATCTCGCCTATTTAAGGGGGCGGACTCGAGATTTTTTATACAGAACCTGAATGCCGTACGACATAAATGGGAAGAAATAAAAGAACAGATACGTCTTGTGCGAGGCGGAGGGAATAGCGGCCGTCTCTTTGCCCTGAGCGAAGAGCACTTCGTGTTGGCGGATAGAGCCGTCTTGTCTGCAGAAGTTCGCGCCGAGAAGGAGTTCCGTTACAGTATCGTCGTAATACTGATGCTTTTTGTATGTGCTTCTGGTTTTATGGTTTTATTTGAATTCCATAGCGATAAGAGTCTGAAGCGCGTCTTTTACACCGATCCGCTGACAAATCATGACAATAGCACGGCCTTCATTGAGAAGGCGGCAAAGATACTTAAAAATGCCCGTTGTCGTGCATATCTTCTTCTTTATACCAATGTGAACAACTTCAGTTTCGTTAACCAGTCCTACGGTCATGAGGCGGGCGACAGGCTTATCCAACGGCTCTCTGCAAAGCTCCAGGAGACGTGCCAGGAGGGAGATCTCTTTGCGCACACGACGGCCGATCATTTTGTGCTTCTGTTGCAAAACAAAAACAACGCTGCCTTGCATATTTCTGAGGCGCTGGCAGACGCGCTTGAACAGGACACCGAGATCAATTTCTCCGGTATCATTTCATGCACCTGCGGAGTATATGAAATAGCTGACGGGCTAGAACCCGTCCCTTCAATGATAAGTAAGGCTACGCTTGCTGTCGCGCAGGGACGGTCGCGTTACGGCCTATCTTTCTATGGCGACGACTTGCTTAAAAAACTGACACGTGAGACGCTGCTTACCAAGCACATGTACAACGGCATCAAACAGCGGGAGTACCAGGTCTACCTGCAGCCCAAGGCGGAGCTAGCCACCGGAAAAATTATTGGCGCGGAGGTACTTTGTCGCTGGGTATCTTCAGAATTGGGCTTTCTTCCACCAGACGAATTTATCCCACTCTTTGAGAAAAACGGCTTCATCGTGGTGCTTGATTTTTATATGCTTGAACAGGCCTGCGAAAAATTTACGGAAATGTTCCATGACAAACAGCAAGCGCCAATACCTGTTTCCATTAATTTCTCGCGGGTAACGCTGCTGCAGAACGATTTCGTTGAACGCTTCACCACCGTTGTCGAACGGCATAAAATACCACATTGGGCGCTTGAGATAGAAGTAACAGAAAGCGCCTTTATTGTAGAAGAGGATACGGTCATAGGTATGCTGGAGACATTGAGGTCTCAGGGCTTTAAAATCGTCATGGATGATTTTGGGCTGGGATATTCTTCCCTCAACCTGCTGCGTAAATTGCCTATCGACGTATTGAAGATCGACAAGAGTTTTTTGCGCGAAAGCACCGAATCAGAGCGTGTCCGCCACATCATTGCCGGCATCGTGCAAATAACACAGAAGCTCAATATACAGGTGGTCTGCGAGGGCGTAGAGACGGCGGAGCAGGTTGCGCTGGTGCGGCAAATTGGCTGTGCAATAGGCCAGGGTTATTATTATTCAAAGCCAATTCCCGTTGATGAATTTCAAAAGAAATATCATTCAAAAGAAACCGATGAATAAAACATCCACACTGGACAAGAAGAACCGGAATCTCACGGCGCTTGTACTGTCGCTCGCGCTTATTTTGATGTTTGCTGCCTTGTATGCCTTTTCCAGCGTTATCAACCGCGACCAGGCAAAGCTGGGGCGAGAGCGTCTGCGCGAGATCACCGCTCAAAGCACCTCCTACGTCAATATGATCGTTACCAGAGAGATCAAAACGATGGATTTGATCTCGCAAAGACTTGCGAAGGTGGAAGATATCCGCTCAAAAGAGGCACTTGAGCTACTGAAAACACTTGCTGTCGACTCCGATTTTGACCGCCTTGCGCTGGACTTCGAAAGCGGTGAAAGCTACACCAGCGACGGATATATCGTCGATGTGAGCGACCTGGCCTATATCAAAGAGATTCCCAAAGGCAATACAATAATAACAGACCTCGTCGCTGCAAAGATAGACGGACGGTTAACCGTTTCTATCATCTCCCCTATTATCAAACAAGGCAAGGTCGTCGGCGCCGCGCGCGGCACCATCTACACCGAAAATTACGGAAAAGTATTAAACGTTGACGTCTTTGGAGGTGAAGGGTACTTTCACTTGCTTAACGGCAAAGGCGAGTATTTAGCGGCTTCGGATAGTAAAAACGCGATGCTGATGGATGAAAATTATTTCGACGCTCTGACAAAGCTGACCTACGACAATGGCTACAGCGCACAGCGGATAAAAGACGACTTCAAGCGCGGCGCGGCGGGTACTACCGCCTATTCCTACAACGGAAGGTCAAGATACGCAGAATACAGGCCCGTCGGGGTATCGGACTGGTACCTGGTCGTAATGGCCCCCAAAAAGGTTATAGACGCGAACGCGGACGCAATCCGACGCGACCTGTATATCTTCGTCGTCATATTTTCGGCAATTTTTTTTGCGCTCCTTGCCTTTTTCATCGGGACGATGAAACGCTCGGCGGACAAGATCAAAAAGATGAACGATGAACTTCTTGCTGATGAAAATCGTTATCTTGTTTTGCTTGAACACAGCGACAAGGTGATCTTTGAATTTTCGTTTGCCACGCATTCCATTGACTACAGTGATAAATTTATGGAGGTCTTCGGCTATGAGCCGACAACAGAAGGGCTGCCGGAAAGCATTATAGCTAACAAAGACATTCATCCAGACGACGCGGAAAAAATACACAGTGTCTTTGAACGGGTAGAGAATGGGGCACCAAGCAGCAGTACGGAGCTGCGCATCAGGAGTGCCAAAGGCGGCTATATCTGGTGCTACATCATGCTGGCTACCATATTCAGCGAAAACGGAATCCCTGTCCGCGCGCTCGGCATGATGGAAAACATCGACCCCCAAAAGCGCAAAGAGCAGGCGCTCATCACAAAGGCAGAAAAAGACGAGCTGACAGGCCTCTACAATAAGGCGACGACGGAACGACTGATTCGCGATTTCCTGCGTGATACAGACATTGCAGCAATGCACGCGCTACTTATTATTGATATCGACAACTTTAAGCTCGTAAACGACAGACTTGGACACATGTACGGTGACGTCGTGCTTGCAACACTTGCGCAGTGCCTTATGCCGATTTTCAGAGTAAACGACGTGATAGGCAGGATCGGCGGCGACGAATTCTTTGTATTTATGAAAAATATCAGTTCAGAAAATATCGCTTTTACAAAGGCAGAGACCATATGCGGTCTGTTTCGTAGAACTTATTGCGAAAATAACGTGAGCTGCCAAATTTCCGCAAGCATCGGCATCGCCATTTTCCCGTCGCACGGCGTAGGCTT
>JAVVPF010000079.1 GCA_036655895.1 Cloacibacillus sp.
CAGGACCGCAGAAGAGAACTCCCACAGCAGCAAAAACTGCTGGAAAGCGGAAAAGAAGCCATGCTGAACAATGAAACATGAGGCAGTTGTGCTGCCTTTTACTGCGCGGCATAAAGCTACGTGGAGAGCGTTGCTTCATTGATAAAAGGTTCCTCGTCTCAGCGCCGTCCGTTATTCGCCTATGCACGACATGAAAAAAGAATCATAATTGCAACACATTATTAAAAACAAATTATAATTCGCAGTTCATATAAACGGTTGTATTTTTTGAAAATATATATTATAATCCACTCGATGAACGAGTTCAGTGAACGCTTATTATTTTAGAGAGAGGAGCAGAGCAAATTTTACTCGAAGCGAAGTTCTATTTTGAATGACGCACGTATTTTTAACATCATTTATATGGGGGTTGAAAGATATGCACGAGTTGGAACATGTTCAGGCAATGCTTTGGGTCGTTATAGCGTACATGGTGTTGATGGTTGCGGTTGGAGGATACTTCTACAATAAGGCGAAAAAAGCCGGCAGTGAGAGTAAGGAAGATTTTCTGCTTGCCGGACGCAGTCTTGGCAAGATAGTAATAGTGGGTACGATATTCGCCACATACCTTGGCGGAGGTACTGTCACAGGCGGCGGCAACTCTCTTGCCTATAATTTTGGAATATGGCCTGGCGTATGTTTTATGCTGCCTCCGATTTTCAGCCTTTCGATTCTTTATATGCTCAGTGAAAAGATAAGAAACAGCGGATGTTACACGATTGCCGAGCTGCTTGAAAAAAAGTTCGGCGTAACTGCGCGCATCGTCGCCGCCTGCATTATAGCCCTCTCTTTTATCTCAATAGTGTCATTCCAGTACCGCGGCCTTGGTTTTGTGCTGAACACGACCACAGGCATACCGGTGGAGATATGCACCATCGTCTGCGCGGTGGTCGTCATTATTCTCGCCTACTCCGGCGGTCTTAAAACGGTTGCCACGACGGACGCTATGAGCGCCTTTATTATGCTGATAGGCATAGGCGCAGCTGTTCCGATGCTGCTTTTGAAGGTCGGAGGGATCGAGTGGATCAAAGCGACTGCGACGCCGGAGCAGCTTAGCTTCCTTGGAGGACAGAGCTTTTGGGGCTGGCTTGGCGCCTATCTGCCGCTTGCATTTCTTACAATAGGCGACCAGAATTTCTACCAAAGGATCAACGCGGCTAAAGACCTCCGTACGGCGCGTATCGGTCTTATTGGATGCCTTGTCGCCTCGCTTGTCGTCATTCCTCTGATCGCCTGCCTTTCATTCATTGGGCGTCTCTATTTTGGAAGCAATATCGCAGCCGGTCAGTCTCTTATTGCCACCTCCTCTCTGCTGCCGGTTTTCTGGGGCGGCCTGCTGCTGTCTGCTGCCTCGGCCTTTATAATAACGACCGCCGACTCGTTCCTTCTTTCCGCATCTTCAAACTTCACGGTGGACATCTATACAAAGCTGATCAATCCAGAAGCGACGGACAAACAGCAGATGTGGGCTACGAGAGCATTCATAGCTGTTGCAGGTGTGCTCGCATATATCATTTTGCAGTTCTATCCAAGTATACTCGCAGTGCAATACATGGCTTATACCATCTCAGGCGTAGCGATCACGCCGGTTGTAGTCGGCGTCCTCGTTTGGCCAAAAATCACAAAATTCGGCGGTATATCGTCAATGGTATTGGGAACTATCGCGACAATAATCTGGGAAGTGCTCAAGTATCCCTACGGTGTCCAGACGATCTATGTGGCGCTTCCAATATCGGTAGCGGCTCTGATAATAGGTTCGTTATGCACGCAGCCAAAGTTTGGGCGTTAGTCTATGAAAACTGAATGTGGAAAAGGACGTTGATTATGGAAGAAAAATTTGTCAAAGTAAGATGCGGAAAACTGTACGATGGACTGAAGCCAGAGTTGCAAAAAGAGGTAGAAATCCTGGTTGAAGGCAAAAAAATCAGCGCGGTAGGGCATAACCTCCCGGCTCCAGAAAACACGGAGGTCATAGACCTGTCTAATATGACTGTGACGCCTGGGCTTATAGACGCGCACATGCACACGCAATATTTTCACTGGAAAGACGTCTATGCAGATACGGTGTTTAATTCGGATGGATACAGAACTCTTGCCGTAGCCACGTGCGCGCGCAGGACGCTGCTTTCCGGCTTCACAACGATACGTTCGCTTGGCTGGTGGCGCGAGGCCTATGAGCTGGATGTCAAAAGAGCTATAGAAGAGGGGTACGTTGAAGGTTCGCGCCTTGTCGTCTCTTCGCATTTCCTCTGCACTCCTGGAAGCCACGGCGATATGACGCAGGTCGTGCGCCAGAACCCTTATCTGTCTGACTATATGATGAATCAATATCCCACCTGCGGCAACGGCGCGGACTTTTTTCGCGGCGCCGTGCGCAGAGAAAAAAAGATGGGCTGCGATTTTCTGAAAATTATGGCTACTGGAGGGTTTGCTACGCCGAACGACGACCCTGACGACATACAACTTTGCGACGAGGAGTTCAAGGCCATATTCGATACCGCAAAAGAGGTAAAGATTTCTGTCACGGCACACGCCTATGCGCCTAACCTGATGAAGAAGCTCATTGGTTTTGGAATAACCGGAATGGAACATGGTTCGTTGATGGATCAGGAAACGGCTAAAATGTTTGAAGACAGCGGCACCTACCTTGTTCCTACGTTCATGCCGTATGAGGATGCTATCCACCCAGACGAGGAGAGCATGGCTAAAAAAAGTCCGGCCTACAACAGAAAACTGCATAAGTACATGAAACAGCTTCAGGAAGGACGCCGCATAATCATTGACAGCAAGATAAAACTTGGCTACGGCACCGATATGGTAGCTGTCCATAATAATTATGAAAGCGGGTGGGAATACTACGCTTGGCTTACAAACGGAGTGGACCCGTTCCGCGCCCTGCAGGCCGCCACTAAGAACAACGCTGAGATATGCGAGGTGGATGACGTTACTGGTACAATCGAAGCAGGCAAGTTCGCCGACTTTGCCGGATGGAAACGCGATATCCTTCATGACCCGCACGCGCTGCGCGACTGTTCATTTGTTATGAAGGAAGGAAAGATCTACCCTGCGGTCAGCCGCATGGATGAAGAATAATTTAAACTCCCTTACAGTGCGTAAAATGCGGCGCCGAAGACGATGAGAGCTCTTCGGCGCCACATTTTACGCAGGTATTCGCTGGAAAACATTTGCCAGACAAGACAAAGGCAAAACGCTGCCGCTGGAACTTTCGGCATCCCGCCTCTTATGCTATACTGGATAATCATTCTTCGACAGGTGTATTGAGGGGCGGCTTTAATTTGTATATAAAAGGAACAAAAAGGCAGCAGCAAGCCAAAGAGACGAAAAAACGTATTTTTGAAGTCGCGCATCAAATGTTCAGAGAAAAGGGCTTCAATAATGTGACTGTGGAGGAGATCGCCGACGCGACTGGTATCTCTGTGGGTACGCTGTATCATCATTTCAAAAATAAATTTGCGATTTTGGTGGCTTGGCATCAGCAGTTAGACGAAAAATATGCCGTTCATCTTGAAGAGGTCCTTGCCTCCTCCGAACCCAGGCAAAATATTCTTGATGTAATAAAAGAGATGATGCTTTATATGGATGAGACATGCGTCTATTACGGCTCGGACTACATCGGAGTCGTCTATTCGTATATGATATCCAGCGACGAATTTGCAAAAATCATGACAAACCGCGATCGTACATATTACAAAATAATCACACAATTGGTGAGGCTGGGCCAGGAAAGCGGCGATATACGCCCTGACATACCGGAGAAACAACTGATAAAAGACCTGACGATAATCAGCAGAGGCTGCCTGATGGACTGGGTCATAGAGCGCTCCACACAGGACATCCGCAGCCATAATACCTCGGCCTTCGACTGCTACCTGAGGGGCATCGCGGGCGATACTAAACAAATCACTAAAGCACACTAAATTATATAGAATAATAGAGAGCAGGAGGGCGCGATATTAAGGGCGTCCTCCTGTTTTACGGCAGCTTTCCCTCCCGTTTTCTTCCCTTCTACGACTTTTGGAACTCGCCGTAGTATTCGTCCAGG
>JAVVPF010000080.1 GCA_036655895.1 Cloacibacillus sp.
CGAAGGTCGTCTTTGGCGCGCGGCTTTGCTTGTTGGTAGGAAACAGCGACTCTGTTGATGCTGAATATGGCCGAAACTCCCTCGTCGTAGGCGGTTTCGATGCCGTTTTCGATATCGCCTACGACGGCTATAACAGGTGTCCCCTGTTTTTTAGCGCGGCGCGCCACTCCTATGACCACCTTCCCACGCAGGCTCTGACTGTCTATCTTACCTTCTCCGGTGAATACGACATCCGCTTCTTTTGCCAGTTCGTCAAAGCCTACTGTGTCAAGCACGGTTTCTATTCCCATTTGCAGCTCCGATCCAAAGAGCGTGTGCATTCCGTATCCCATCCCCCCTGCCGCGCCCGCGCCTGGCATCTCCGCACAGTCAGCGCCAAGCTCTTTTTTTACTACCGAAGCAAAGCTGCGCAGACCGGCGTCAAGCAGAGGCAGCGTCCGTGCCGTCGCGCCTTTTTGCGGGCCAAATACATAAGCGGCGCCTGTTTCACCGTAGAGCGGGTTGTCTATGTCGCACATCGTCGTTATCTTTAAATCTTTCAGCTCCGGCGCCATCCTAGAGAGATCCACGCGCGCGATTTTCGCAAGAGTGCCTCCAACTGGTACGAAGTTGTTTCCATCCGCGTCCGAAAATAAGACGCCGACCGCGGCGGCCGCCCCGCAACCGCCGTCGTTTGTGGCGCTGCCGCCCAGTCCCATGATGACGCGGCGGCAGCCGCTGCGCGCGGCGTCCAGAATCAGCTCGCCAACACCGTAGGTTGTGGTGCGCATAGCGTCGCAGTTTGCGCCGGAAAGAGGCAGTCCAGCGCAGGCTGCCATTTCGATTATGGCGGTACTTCCGTCTTGTATAAGGCCGTAAAAAGCTTCGACCTCTTCAAAGTTTGGGCCGCGTACCTTAATATATTTCTTTTTTCCGCCCATCGAGGAAAGGAAAGCGTCAACACTGCCCTCTCCGCCGTCGGCGACCGATATTGCCTTCACCGAGGCTTCTGGGAGATGTTTTTTTATCGCGCCCGCCATTATCCCGCATATTTCCAGGGAGCTCATCGTTCCCTTGAAGGAATCGGGTATCAGAAGGAATTTTTCCATTGTTGCGCGTTTTTGCGGCATGTGTCCGCTACTTAAGGACAATGTAGGCTATGAATACGCCGACCATAGATGCCAGGCCAATGATTAACGTGCCCATCGTCTGCGTTTTGTACCCCTGCTCTGTTTCCATTTCGCCGAAATTGGTAACTACCCAAAAATAGGAATCGTTTGCGTGCGATACGGTCATAGCGCCCGCTCCTATGGCTATTACGCAAAGCGCGGAGAGTACAGGCGTGTTGAGGCCGAGTGCTGGAAGCACAGGCGCCAGCATACCGGCCGTAGTAGTGATTGCGACTGTGGAGGAGCCCTGCGCGGTTTTAAGGATGGCCGCAAGTAGGAATGGGAAGAATATTCCGACGGTGGCAAGGATGTTGGAATTTTCGGTGATGTACTGGACCATGCCGGAGGCGCTTATCACCTTGCCCAGTACTCCGCCTGCCGCTGTGATGAAGAGTATTGGTCCGACTATCATCAGAGTGTCGTTGGTGATTGCATAAAATTCCTTCATTTTCCCCGCCTGCACAAGCAGTATGACGCCGAAACCTACGCCTACGGCAAGCGCTATGATCGGGGCGCCTAGGAAGGCAAGAACAGGAACGTCCATTTTAGCCATTGCAAAGGCGGAAGAGATTCCCATAAGAAGTATTGGAACGATTATAGGCGCAAAGGCCATGCCGGCGCAGGGGAGTCGTCCGTATTCTTTGAGCAGCTCCTCATATGTCTTGACGGCCTCGTCGCTGACAAGTTCGTCGCGTGATTTTACAGTTCTCCCTATATACTTGGCGAAAATGTATCCCGCGATGAGCGGGGGGATGGAAAGTAGAGCGCCCAAGCCTATGACGAGCAGCATGCTGTCGCCGATGCCAAGCGCGTTCGCCGCGGCTATCGGCCCGGGGGTGGGCGGAATGAAGCAATGCGAGATGTACAGTCCCATCGAAAGCGCAACGGTCATTGCCACGCTTGAGACTCCGGTGCGTTTCACAAGCGCCTTTCTGATTGGATTGAGCACGACGAAGCCGCTGTCGCAGAATACAGGTATAGAGACTATCCAACCCATTAGCAGGATGGCAAGTTCAGGGTTTTTCTTGCCCACCATTTTTACCACGACGTCCGCCATTTTGAGGGCGGCGCCGGTCTTTTCAAGCAGCGTTCCCACCAGGGCGCCGAAGATGATGACGATGCCGATGCTTGTGAAAGTACCTGAGAACCCCGTACCTATCGTCCCCGGTATCTCTTTAAGCGGTATGCCCGCAATGAGCGCGAAGAGCAGAGAAACAGACATAATGGAGAGGAACGGGTGTATCTTAAATTTGGAGATGGCAGTAACCATCACTATCACCGTAGCGACAAACACAATTATCAATGAAATCCCTGTCATTTTTATTGCCTCCAGTATTTTTAGAATAATAAATTATTTGTTCAGGGTAACATCTATTTAGATGAAATACAATATTACATAAAATAAGTTTAGGATATATTTTTAGTATGAAGACCAAAGCAGGAGGATGGTTATCAGAGAGTTTTTTCTATATCCCGATAAAAATGTATGGCGTTGTAATAGAGAGAGCTGAATTTTATGGAGCGCGGGTCATAGCCTGTCTGCTCAGCTAGTTTTTTTAAACGGTACTGGAGAGTGTTTTTGTGTATGAGAAGTTTTTCTGCGGCCTTTGTGATGGAACCTTCGCATTCGTAATAGACCTCAAGCTGCGCCGTGTACTCGGCTATCTGTTCGGTAGAACATCCGCGGAATATCCTTCGGATGTATTCGCGCTTTGTCATCTCGGAAAGTTCGCTTGCAAAAATCTCCATGTTGAGGCTGGCATAGAGCCTGGGCTGTCTGCTGGGCGAGCGCAGGCAGGTGGCAAGCGCCTTTTGCGCGCGGGTGAAGGCGGCCCCGATTTGTTGATAGTTTGGCGCGGCGGCATCGATTCCTATAACAAGCGTCACAGCCGCCTCTTTCTCCGTATCTTTTTTGAGGCAATCAGCCAGAGCCAACATTTTTTCGTCTGATACGGTCGTCGTGAGGCAGACAAGATAACTATCTGATCTGAATACCAGGTTTGCTTCGTCCTGATACCTCAGGTGGTCGTGTATCTTCTTTTCCACGGCGTCGATAGTACGCTGGTGTGTCGCGGCATCTGCGCCAGCCTCGTTTGGTATCACCGAAATTAGCATAAGGCGGCGCGGCAAGGTTATGTCAATAATAAAGAGACGTAGGCCGTTGTTGACCATCGTCGGGGTGATCTCATTCTGCGCGCCGTGTATCCATTCGCTGAGAAAACGCGTGCGGGCGCGTGATTCGACGTTGAGCTGTTCCGACATTGCTATGTCGAGTATGAGTATCTCTGTCATTTTTTTTATTATCTGTCCATATTTTTCTACCTTCTCGTAAGGCCCGGTCACTCCGATGGTGCCCACTATTTCGTCGCGGAAAGTTATGGGGAGGTTCGTCCCCTGCTTCGCACCTTCGTATTCGCCGTCGCGATGCACGACTAGCTCGTCCAGCTTTTCCTCAACCACGCGTTTTGCGCCTCCGTGAAAGGTGTTGATCCTGTCTGGGTCGGTGCTGGCGATAATGATTCCGTTGACGTCCATCATATTTACCTGTTCGCCGATGATGCCGCTGATTTCATGTACTATTGCTATTGCGCTTCTTTTTGGGAAAATCATGGCGCTGTTTTATATTAGCTTGATGCGTTTGAGCGCCAGATAGTAGGCGTTCACTTGCGGGAAGTCGTCAAAGCGCAGGCCCAGACGCTCTT
>JAVVPF010000081.1 GCA_036655895.1 Cloacibacillus sp.
AATGACAGGCGTCTGGTGTGCGCTGCCTGCAACAGAACTGGCAACGGCCGCACTCGGCCTCTGGCTCTATCGGCTGCATATAAAACGTAGAAATATCTAGACAGAACGACGACAAGAGCACCCACAAGTTCATTGCGATATGAGGAAACCCTCTATCATAGAAACACGCGACAGAAGATATCAAAACGGCATCTCTTTGCAGGATTAAGATGCCGTTTGTCTCTATAATATGTAATATGCAAAAATTTATTTTTCTTTGAACGGGCTATAGGCGATAAAAACTATTTCTATATTTGCGCCTCCTATCATGCCGGACACTTCGACGGTGGCCCTTGAGGGATAGGGGGCTGTGAAATAACTTTTGTAAACTTCATTGAATTCTGCGAATTTGCTTAAATCGGTAATATAAACACGGGCGTTAATAATGTCATCAAAAGTAAGATTCGCTCCATCCAATATCATCTTAGCTTCATGCATTGCGTTATGTGTCTCTTGTTTTATGTCAGGATTTTTGAGCAAGTCATCTGTTATACCGCAGACACCACCAAGATATAAGGTCTGTCCTGCCCATACTCCATAAGAATAAGGCGCCTTAGGTTCCGGCAAATCAATATTTTTTTGCACTTCTCTCATTTTTAAATTCCTCCTTTGGCATCAAGATTCAGTGTTTTCTTCCTATGTAAAACCAAACCTAAAACTATAACAGCTAAGCCAGCTCCAATTAAATCTGTTTGATATCCAGGAAGAATGAGCAGAATACCTATTATGATACATAGACAGATTTCATAATATCGTAGTTTGATAAGGAACCAGCCTTTGACTCCGGCAGTAAAAATAACCACACCTAGAATAGACGTTATACTAGCCATAACAACGTCGCTCACATTGCCGACAAATAGCAGTTCCGGGTAATTTAAGAATACAAATGGTATTAAGAAGGTGACGAAACCTATTTTACAAGCTACTTTTCCCGTATCAAAGAATGAAGCTCCCGCAATCTCAGAGGCTGCAAGTGAAGCAGGCGCCACTGGGGGCGTTATCATAGACAATACGGAAAAATAGAAAGCAAACATGTGCGCTTCTATCATCCCAAATCCAATTTGCTTGAGCGCCGGCACTGCAATTGCGGCTACAATGATATAGGCAACTGTCGTGGGTACCCCCATTCCTAAAACTATTGAGGCCATCGCCACAAAAATTGGCGCCATCCATTTAATCGAAGTTGGAAGATTGACTACTAATGCCAAGAAGTTGATCCCCAGACTTGTATAGGCGACTATTCCTATAATCATCCCTGACATCGCCGTGGAGACGGCGATCATTACCATTCTTTTTCCAGATAAAGTAAGAGCTTCAAAGATTTTGCGCAGGGTCATTTTATGTGGGGTCACATAACTTATCAGCACAGTTGCCGCTATGGCATATACTCCAGAGAGCATAGCGCTGTAACCACATCCCAACATCGCGATTATAACAAATATTGGAATAAGCAACGGCAGTTCTTTGACGACACATTCTTTCGAGGGCAGTTCTTCTGGGGGCAATCCTTTTATTCCAGTCATCGCCGCTTCAAAGTCTACGCTCAAAAACAGGGAGAAATAGTAGAGGAAACCAGGTATCAGAGCAGCCAAGGCTATCCGCGCATAAGGAAGTCCTGTATAATCTGACATTACAAAAGCAGCAGCACCCATAACAGGTGGTATCAACTGGCCGCCTGTGCTTGAACATGCTTCTACGGCACCCGCAAACTGCGGTTTAAATCCAAGTTTCTTCATCAAAGGGATGGAAAAAGTTCCGGTAGCATAAACATTAGCTACTGCGCTTCCAGAAATGGTTCCCATTAATGCGCTTGCGACTACGGCTATCTTCGCTGGGCCGCCTCTCGTTCTTCCAGCAACATACTTTCCAATATCCATTAAGGCTTCTCCACCTCCGCTGATTTCAAAAAAGCAGCCGAACATAATGAAAATAGAGATGATGGTAGCTGATATTCCCAAGGGTATACCAAAGACTCCATCGAAGCCAAAATAGAGAACCTCCATGATTCTAGACCATGTGTAATCTGAATGTTTCAAGAAACCAGGGAAAATTTCCCCCCAATGTCCATATACAAGAAAAATTATAACAATAATAGGTAATGAATTGCCTGTGAAGCGCTTCCCTATAATTAGTATCACCAGCGTGGCGGTAATAGATATCACAAGTTCTTCCGCGCCAAAAGAAGATACAAATGGAATCCAGTCTGAAAGCACATCCTGTCGAAATATAAAGTATCCCAATATTCCTGCTGACAGAATGAATCCTGAAAAATTAAACAACATTCGCAATGGAGAATCTTGTTTATTATCTGACATTCCATGCAGAAGAAATCCTAGCGACACCGCCAAGGCAAGATGGACCGTGCGCTGTATAGACGGTGGATAAACTCCAAAGACAGCCGTATAAAAAGTAAACAAAGCAAGTGATGCCGCAATTATGTTTATCAGGTATTGTTGCATTTGATGGATAATTTTATAAAGCAGCAATAGGTGCGCCTCCCCGTGTATTTGAGATAATATTGAACAAACGTAAGCTTTTTGGGTTTTTGCAAAAATATCTGCAATATATTATTCCCGGCAGCACTTACTAAGTAAAAGGCCGCAGCTGCAAATCTCCGTCCTACTGCGGCCTTTCAACTAAACTACTTTTTAAGATAGCCCTTTTCCTTGTAGTACTTGATTGCTCCGGGATGAAGCTCACCGCCTACGTTATTGGAAGCTGTTTGTGCTTTGAAAGAAGCGTGGTGGTTACCCCATGCTCTGATTAGTTCGGGCTTCTCACATATAAGTTTGGTTATTTTGTATGCAATGTCCTCCGGGACGCTTGAATGAATCAACAGTATATTAGGTTCTCCAAGCACAGGGAGGTCTTTTGTTATCCAAGTATAACTTCCTTTTTTCATGACTATTTTGCTATAGCCATACTTTGAGACCAGCTTATCGATAACACCTGTCTGCAGTGGCAGAAGTTTAAGCGGGGTAGTTTTTGAAAGCTCAACTAAAGCCGGCACTACAGGAGCTACAATACCATCAGCGTGACCATCCGATATAAGCTGTGCCGCATCTGCATAATTCATGTAACTGATATTGCCGCCCCAGGCAACGATATCTTCCGGCGTTATACCATATTCGCTGAGTATCCGAAGCGTACCTAGCGCAGGTGTACTTGCTTTACTCGTTGTTATCAGTTTAATAGGCAGTTTCTTATCTTTTATCTCTTGAATGTTATTCGCAGGAAAATTCTTTTTCACGAGAAACAGGCAAGTGTCGCTTGTTCCTATATTTGCAAGGGCAAGAAGATGCTTTGCATTGAGACCCGTATATGGAGCGGTCCCTTTTACGCCAGAGTTGTAAAGATGAGAGACCGTCGTAGCAAGCTTTGCCTCGCCTTTCTCTACCAAAACAATATTACCGACACCGCCGCCAGGTATAACGGATGTTCTTACTCCAGGGATGGCAGCTTCGATCTCCTTTCCAAGAGCTCCAGCCAGGCCATACCATGCGCCACCCTGCGGGCCTCCTGCCACTACGAGTTTGTAGTCCTCCGCAAATACAGAGAATGCCAGACTTAAAACTAATATCACGCTCAACGTGGCGCTAACAAAAAATTTTCTCATTATAGACACCGCCTTTTATAAGTTATATTACATTATTCCGGAGTAGATGAGCTGAGCCAAACTTAAAAAATCAAAAACGGGCATACCTAAATCACGCTTTAGAGCGCTGCGATAGGGCCCCAGGTTGGTGCATTCCAACAATATATAGGCTACCGTTTCTCCGCGTGACTGCGACGCAAAAATA
>JAVVPF010000082.1 GCA_036655895.1 Cloacibacillus sp.
CGGCGCCGGAGGGGGCTTTTTGCGATGATTAGGCGTGGTTTGCGTGTGCGGCTGGCGGATGTTCTGCGGCGGGTGTTGTCTGGGGAGCCGGCGTTTTTCGCAGTGTGCTGTAGGACCGGGGTTGAGATGTATGTCGGGCGCGCGGCGCCTGCGCGCAAGCCGTACAGGGAGATGGGCTGTTACGGCTGCCGGAAGTTCGGGCGATGCTGCTGGGGGCCTGCGGTGGAGGCGCGGTAGATGAGCGCTGAAGGTAAAAATTTGCGACGTTAATAACTTAATAATGTTTTGTTTTTGAACTATGACAACTAAATATTGGCGGGAATTGGAAAGGAGAATCGACTTGAGTATTTATCTGTTTAAATATAAACTAGCCCAAAGGAGACAAAGGCATCTGTCTTATAGGGGGTTGGTGCATGTGAAGGAAGAAGAAAAACTAATTTTCAAGTTTGAACTTGCCGACGACAATAATGATATTGACCTGCGCACTCTAACCGAAGGATTTGGCAAATATTGTTATTTAATGTATTTAATCAACAATATGTTAAATGATAGTGCTGAACTGGATATTAAGGTTGAAGCCGTCCGCCCTGGCAGTTTTGAAGTGGCCATTAAATTATGGGAATATGGACCTGTATTGCTTGGCACCGCTCTTGCTATTGATTCTCATGCCGTGATTGACGCTATGCTTACTATTTACAATCAGTTTCTAGAATTGAAAAAGCACCTTGGTAATGAAAAGGCTGTTTCTATTCAAGAAACAAGCGGAGGACAGGTAATCGTTACTAACGGAAATCATAACAATATTACAATAAATAAAAATACGCTTAATTTTTATATAGACAACAACGAAGCGTCTAATGTGTTGTCTTCCGGGACATATGCGGTGATAGCCGATAAATCAGTGGAATCTATAAAGGTGCAAAGAAAGAAAGGCCTGGAAACTGAAACTCTAGTAGATATTCCAAGAAGTATGATGTCCGTGGTCGCCTCCGACAATCCATATTTAAAACCAGAAGAGGAGACTGTGATAAAGGACAGAGTAAAAATTATTATAAGAAGTGCTAATGTCGATGCGGATGGTGCGTGGAAGTGTATATATAACGATCAAAAAGTGTACGTGTCAATCGATGATCCTGTTTTTAATTCAAAAGTAAAAAACAATCTTGAGCGGTTTGGCAATAAAGACGTGTTGATTGTTAAGCTTGAGGTGAAGCGTATAAGAGAGCCTGGGACTCCTTACTGGAAAGATGTTAGCTATAAAATACTTCATGTCTATCGTAAAAAGAATCTGAGGGATTACGTAGAGAGACAACAAACATTTAGCTTTAATGAGCCAGACACGGAATAGATTTTTAAGTTTTATGGATATGATGAGAAATAAAATATTACGTCGATCCCCGCCAGTATTTAGGCAGGGATTTATTTTTTGTCTAAAGGGCAGGTGTGCGAGCTGGATATAGATTTTTATGCTGTAGAAAGGGCGTTTTTAGAGGCTCTGGCGGATGCCGGTATCCCTCCTGCGGATGGTGAACATCTTAAACTGGACGGCACTAAGCATCTTTATACCGTGGCCGGCGATAAAAAGAAGAGGCGCGGTGAGTATTGTGTTTATGTGGACGAGTCTCCTGCCGGATATTTTCTTAAATATGGAGGCTCGTCGGCTGTGCCTTATACGGGGTGGAGTTTTAAGTCAGGTTTTTTGATTCGTTTACTGACGAGGAGCGCCGCGCCTATGTTGAAAAAAAGCGTCTTGAGCACGAAGCAAGACAACGTCAAAAAGCAAGCAATAAGGCGAGGGCAATCAGAGGTGCGCGCCGGAAATGGGAGGCGGCTACTGAGGCAGATGCTACACACGGGTATGCCGTGCGGAAGGGGCTTGCGTCGGTGCCTGGCGCGCGTCTTTATGGAAATGATCTTATAGTTTCATATTGTGATGTGAACGGTGATATTCAGACTGTGCAAACGATAAGCGCTAAAGGTGAGAAGATGTTGGAGAAGGAAGCGCCAAAGGAGGGTAACTTCTGCGTGCTTTCTGGATTCAGAAACCCTAATGGGACTGGCGTTGACATTATTCCACCGACTGTTGAAGGTTCTGTTTTGCTCTGTGAGGGCTGGGCCACGGGGGTCTCTTTGTATGAGGCTACTGGCTGTGTTGTGAGTGTGTCTGTGGACGCTGGAAATTTGCGTCCGGTATTGGCTAATCTGTTGGAGGCACGCCCGGAGCTTGACTATGTCGTTGCCGCTGACAACGATAGGTATAAAAAGAAGGGCAATACTGGCGGCCGCAGCGCGATAAAGCTGTGGGAGGAGTTCGGGGCGCCGTATGCGGCGCCGGATTTCCGTGAAGATGAAGAGTTGTCTGACTGGAATGATTTTGCACAGGCGCGCGGGCTTTCGGCGGTAAAGAGGCTTTTGTTTCATAAGATAGAATTGTTTCGCAAGTCGGAGGAGTATATCGAGGAGCACGTATATCCAAGGTTTATCCATGTCAATCCTGATACGGGAAAGCCGAAGGGGACGATTACCAATCTTGAGGCGCTGCTTAAGTGTAAGGATATATGGGTGGGCTATAACGAGATTAAGAAGGAGGAGATAATGAAGATACCAGGCCGGACGTACTGCCGTGACAACGCGGCTACTGCCGGCGTGGCTCATATCGCCTCTTTGTGTGCGCAATACGGGCTGCCGAAGGGCGACCTTGACCTTTTTCTTACTGAAATAGCGTCGCGCCATATTGTAAATCCCGTTCGTGATTATATCCTGTCGGAGCCGTGGGACGGCCAAAACCGGCTTCAGCTGGTTTATGACTCTATCTGCGCTGATGTGGATTTTCCGCGTGCTTTTAAAGAGACGCTTATCCGGCGCTGGCTGTTGGCTGGTGTGGCGGCAGCCTTTTCAAGGGGTGATTTTCGATGCCGCGGCGTTCTCGTTTTTCAAGGCGGGCAGGGAATAGGGAAGTCAACGTGGTTCCGTACTATCACGGGCAATTCTGAATGGTTCGGGGACGGCCAGTCTGTGAACCCCAGTCAGAAGGACGACGTTATGCCTGCGATACGCTGCTGGATAGTGGAGCTTGGGGAGCTGGAGGGGACGATGCGTAAGAGCGATATATCGAAGCTGAAAACTTTCCTCGCGGCGTCTACGGACGATATACGTGTGCCGTATGGCAGGCGTGTTTCAGCCTTTTCTCGCCGGACTATTTTCTGCGGCACGGTCAATCAACGCGAATTTCTTATGGACATAACTGGCAGCAGCCGTTTTTGGTGCATACCGACGGCGCGGATAGATATGTTGGACGCAGGTATGATCCAGCAGGTTTGGGCTGAGGTTTATGAGAGATATTTTCTTCTTCATCTGGAGCATAAGGATGACGTGCGTTTTCAATGGTGGCTTACGAAGGATGAGGAGGAGGAGCTGAAGCGCAGAAATGAGGAATTTGAGGCCACCGATCCCGTTGAAGAGAATATAAAGACAAAACTAAACTGGGAGGCTATGGATGCCACATGGGAGTGGCGTACCTGTACTGAGGTGCTTGTGGCGTGCGGGTATCCTTTACAGTCTATTACGCGGCCTATGACGATGAAAACGAGTGAAATCCTGACAAAGCTGACTGGGAATAAATCTGTGCGGCGCGGCATAAAGGGCAGTCGGATGTTTCGCGTGCCTCCGGAGATAACCAACACGTCTAATTTGTATCATGTATAAGGTGTCTGTAGGTGTCAGTAAAGAAAATGCGGTAACAGCAAGGATTTAAGATGTTTCAACCGACACCTGTTATAGGTGTCGGCGGCAGGT
>JAVVPF010000083.1 GCA_036655895.1 Cloacibacillus sp.
GAAAAACTGACCGGCGTCCCCAAGCCGATAGAATTTAACTACGACAAACTGCTGGCCGCCGTGGAATACAGAGACGGAACTCTGATTGACGGGGTGTACGCGGCGAGGTAGGCAGTTTATCTCGTAATATACATCTAAAAAACCAGACCAGCAGGATTTGTATCTCCTGCGGGTCTGGTTTTTTATCAGTTGGTTTATAAGAAGAAGATGGCGTTAAAGATAAAACGCCGCAATCCAATAATATTGATAATTCTGAAAACTTTCGTAGGGCACATAAAACATAAAGGAGATAGGTAAAGCACATTTTGTAATGTTCGTGTGTATTAAGAATAATTATTAATGTAGGTTCATCTATATGATCAAAATTATCACCTTTAATGTAGCTATGGCAGTGTTTTCTCTACGTAATGGTAATGGCGATTACAAATAGAATATTAAACAAAGAGTTTTATAAAAATTTTTTCAAAAAATATGCATAATTTTAAAATAAAGCAAAGATTTTTTTGACTATAAACAAAAAGAAGAGCATTGTGAGATGTTCCCTACGCATACTATAATGTGCCCAGTTCTGATCAGGACAATAGTTTAGATGCTTTTCCGCAAAGTAATTGAGTTGATTAAAAATTCATAGTAAAGAGGAGGATTCAATATAATGTTGCCTACACTCGAAACATTTTTAGCTAGGGCTGTGGATATACTTTGGGGACCGTCTCTCTTAATAGGTCTCTTGGGTACGGGGCTCTATTTCACTCTTTTAACAAAATTCTGGCCTATACGATATTTTGGCGTAATGCTGAAACATTGCCTCGGCGGCAAACAGAGTGGGGAACTGTCTCTGAATAATCCAGGATCGCTTTCTCCGTATCAGGCAGCCAGCATAGCAATTGCGGGCGCTATTGGAACCGGTAATATCGGAGGAGTAGCCAGCGCTATTGCTTTGGGCGGCCCCGGCGTAATTTTTTGGATGTGGATCACGGCTCTGCTTGGAATGGCAACGAAGCTGGTAGAGATTACGCTTGCCGTATATTATAGAGATAAAAAACCTGATGGGAGTACATGGGGTGGTCCGACGTTCTATCTTGAAAAAGGAATAGGGAAAAAGACAAGATTATGGATCCCATTGGCGTGGACTTTCGGCATTGGAATAATGACACAGTACTTCATATCTCTTGAAAACTTCACAGTGTCAGAATCTCTTTCAGAAGCTTTTGGAGTATCTAAGATATATGCATCGCTGTTTTACGGTTTTATGTGCGCTATCGTTGTCATTGGCGGGTTGAAAAGAGTTGGTAAATTCGCATCGAGAATGCTTCCCTTTATGTCAATTCTATATGTAGGTATGGGGCTAGTAATTATAGCCATGAATATTGACAAACTTCCGTCAACGATGATGCTGATATTTAAAAGTGCTTTTACGCCATGTGCGGCTGTTGGCGGGTTTGCCGGAGCCACAATGTTGCTTACGATCCGAACTGGTATAGCAAGAAGCCTTTTCAGTAATGAAGCTGGGTGGGGGGCCAGCCCGATGGCACATGCCACAGCACAAACAAAACATCCCGTCGAGCAGGGGCTTTGGGGTATCTTTGAAGTTTTTGTAGATACTATGTTGGTATGCACAATTACAGCGCTTGTAATAGTAATAACAGGCGAATGGAGTTCTGGAGAAGCTGGTGCGACGCTTACTATGAGAGCTTTCAGAAACGGGATGGGTGGATTGGGCTTTTATTTTGTGGCGTTCGTTGCGTTTCTATTTTCATGGACCACTTCCACCGGCTGGTCTAGCTATTTCCAAACGCTCATAGAGCACGCTTTTAGGCATAAACCTGAAGTAGCAAAAGTATTAGACAAGTATATGAGGATGTTTTATGTTGTGCCAGGAGTACTTACCACTATCTTCATAGCAAAAATTGGGCTTAAAACAGACTTGGCGTGGTTGATTTCAGATATTACAACTGCTCTGCCGACCTATGTTAACTTAATAGCCATTATTTGCCTTACCAAAAAATTTATGGCGTTGTTGAGAGACTATGAGGGTCCAAGAAAGTTGTGGGGAAAAGAAGTTTTCTATAAAGAGGACGAAGAAATATGAAAGGGGATAATGTGATGCGTATTCTACATGTTGGTGCAGGGATGATTGGTAGCGTAATAGCAAAAGATATAATGAAAAAACATAGTGTGACGGTTTTAGATGGCAAAGCGGCAAATTTGGATTTTATAAACGAGGAAAATCAGATAAAGTGTGTCTTGGGAGATGTAACGGATAAACAGAAACTATCCGAGTTGATTGCGGAAAATGACATTATATCAATAGCTCTACCTGGAAGGTTAGCAATAGAAGTGGTAAGAGAATCTTTAGCACAAAAAAAGATAACTTTTGATATAAGTTCTATACCCAATAATGTATTGCTTGGTGAATTGTGTAATTTTGCTAAAAAGCAACAAACGCTTTATGTTCCCAAGATAGGAATAGCGCCAGGGATGACAAACTTTTTGTGCGGCAGAGGCGCTGCGTTACTGGATGATGTTGCAGATATAGAAATATATGTAGGGGGGATACCAGAAAGAAGAGTTCCTCCAATGGACTATAAGACAGTTTTTTGTTTGCCAGAGACACTTCAAGAGTATGTTGACCCAGCTGAAGTAGTGGTTGGAGGTAAAACAGAGTATAAAGAGGCTCTGTCGGGACTTCATGAAGTTTACTTTGAAGGGTTTGAAGGACTTGAAGCCTTTATAACGGATGGTCTTGCGACTCTGCCGAAAACTTTAAAGGCTAAGAATATGACGGAATATACCATTCGTTGGTCGGGGCATGCGAAGAACATACGAAACCTCATCGAAATGGGTTTCTTTGAAACGAAGGAAGAGAGCTATAAAGGCGCCTCCTTTTCCCCTCGTGAATATCTGATATCGCGTCTAGCGCCTCTCTGGGAGATGAAAATTGAGCGCGGCGATAGTGATGCGACCCTTTTTCGGATAATTGTAAGGGGACAGAAGAATGGACATGCTAGAGAGTATACATGGGAAATGATTGATAAATATGATACAAAACGTGGCATAACCTCAATGGCCAAATGCACGGCGTTTACTTGCGCGACTTTTATAGATGCCTGTGCTGAGGGTATGATAAAGGCTGGGGAGATGGTATTCCCTGAAATATTAGCTAAAGATGATAAATTATATTCGTTTATAATGTCTGAACTGTCCAAAAAAGGCGTTCCCTTTAAGGAACAAACGGCGCTTTTAGAAGATTTTTAAAGGTAGTCTTAAAAACCATACTGTTTGGAAAATAATGGCTGTGTCATAATGATATACTTAAGCGACACAGTCATTATGCATGCGGAGGTGTTCTAACGATGAAACGTCCCCCTGAAGTTAAAACAGATGAGATTGATTTTAAAATGGCAGAAATACTGCAGCATAACTCTCGGATTTCCTATAAAAACCTGGGTGAAACAGTAGGCCTTTCGACCCCGGCCGTTTTTGAGAGAATGCGGAAACTTGAAGAAAAAGGAGTTATACAGGGTTATAATACCGATATTGATTACTGCAAACTGGGATATTCGATACATGCTTTCATACTTTTAAGCGATGATAGATGCACAGACGGAACTCCTAAAATCCTTGATGGGATGGAAAATATATACCAATTTTGGATGGTGTCCGGTTCCTATGATTATATGCTTGAAGTATACCTTGCAAATAATCGTGAACTAAACGATTTGCTTGATGAGCTTTACAAGATAGGCAGG
>JAVVPF010000084.1 GCA_036655895.1 Cloacibacillus sp.
GCGTTCGGCGCGAACCCGACCCCCGTCGACTTCGGCGAGCTTTACACGGCTCTTCTCCAGAAGACGGTAGACGCGCAGGAGAACCCTGTCACGCTCATCTACAGCTCAAAGCTCTTTGAAGTGCAGAAATTCATGACGATGTCCGACCACGTCTACGCTCCGTCTGCGGTATTCATCAGCGAAGCGTTCTACAAGAGGCTCCCGGCCGACTTGCAGAAGATAGTCATGGAAGGCGCAAAGAAGTTCCGCGCGGCTTCAAGAACGAACCAGCAGAAGGCGACAAAGGTGCTGCTTGATGAAATGGTGAAGAAGAACGGCCTTAAGGTCTACTACCCGACGGCAGCGGAGAAGAAGCAGTTCATGGACGCCGCCAAGAAGGTCTATAAGGTCATGGAGCCCGTCATAGGCAAGGATCTCATCGATATCGCGCTCGAAGGCAATAAGTAACCTGCGTTAAATATCCATGGAAGAAGAGGGGGATATGGCTCCCCTTCCTCTTCCAATTTCGAGGGAAAAGAAGGTGGCGATGTCAATGCTCAAGATCCTAAATAGTATAGAAGAAAAATTTCTTGTTCTAAACCTGCTGATATCAACGCTTATCGTCTTCATGAACGTCGTGCTCAGATATTGTTTCAGCGCGTCGCTCTCATGGGTAGACGAAGCCGCGCGCTACATGTTCATCTGGCTCATTTGGATAGGGGCCGACTACACTCTGGCCAACAGAAAGCATCTGCGCATAGACATAATCTCATCCAGGCTGCACGGAAAAGCCCGGATAACACTGGAACTTTTTGTAATGTCGGTCTGGTGCTGCTTCTGCGTATTTTTGGGGTGCCAGGGCACAAAGCTTGTGCGCACAGTCGTCGAGCAGCAGCAGCTTTCGACGGCGATGCAGATAAGCATGGGCTGGGCCTACCTCTGCATCCCGCTTGCCGGCATATTTATGGCGATACGCCTCGTATTTGACATCATCAACCTTCTCCGCACCGGCGAGATAGTGAAGCCGGAACTGAGCGACGAGGAAGAAATGATAGAAGAAGCCAAAAAAGGAGTGACAATGTAACCATGGATATAGCTATTCTCTTTGGACTTCTATTTGTCCTTTTGGCTCTTTCCGTCCCGATAGGCATCTCTCTTGGGATCGCGACCGCCGTCACAATCCTCACATGCAGCCACCTTCCGCTTGTGCTTATCGCGCAGAATGCCTTCACCGGGATGGACTCCTTCCCGATGCTCGCCATTCCATTCTTCATGCTGGCCGGTTCGCTCATGACCTACGGCGGCATCTCGCGCAGGATCGTCAACATGGCCGAATGTTTCGTCGGTTTCATCACAGGCGGACTTGCGATGGTGACTATCGTGGCCTGCATGTTCTTCGGAGCGATATCCGGCTCCGCCGCGGCCACAGTGTCTGCAATAGGCTCCTTCATGGTTCCCATGATGGTAGAGAAGAAATATAAACCGGACTTTGCCGCGGCGGTCATCTCATCGGCAGGCACCATCGGCTGCATCATACCGCCCAGCATTCCGTTCGTAGTCTATGGAGTTTTGACCGGCGTCTCCGTAAGCGACCTCTTCATCGCGGGCATCATACCCGGAATCATGATCGGACTGGCGCTGATGGTCGTGGCCTATGTCATCAGCAAAAAAGAGGGCTATCCACGCATGTCCGGCGTCCCGACCGTCAAGCAGGTCGTTAAAACATTTGCCGGTTCAATATGGGCGCTGTTCGTTCCCGTCATCATCTTGGGCGGCATCTACGGCGGCATCTTCACACCGACGGAATCGGCGGTCGTGGCCACGGTCTACGCGCTCTTTGTCGGCAAGTTCGTCTATAAAGAACTGAACTATGAAGTTACGCTTAGGGCCTTTAAAGACGCGGTGCTGGTAATAGGCGCCACGCTCTTTATGGTAGGGCTTGCCACCTCTTTTGCCTCGTACCTCGCAATGGAGAGGATCCCGATAAGGATAGGAAGCTTCATCCTCGGATACGCGGACAACAAATTCATCGTCCTGCTGCTCATGAATATCGTGTTTTTGATTATCGGCTGCTTCGTGGACAACATCTCGTCAACGATAATACTGACTCCGATATTCCTTCCGATAGTGAAAGAGCTCGGCATGGACCCGATACAGTTCGGAATGATGATCTCCATCGCGCTTGCGATAGGGTTCTCTACACCGCCTTACGGCTGCAACCTGTTCATAGCGGCCACCATCTCCAAACAAAGCGTGGGGGCCATCGCAAAACGGCTTGTGCCGTTCATACTGGCGATGATAGTCTGCCTCCAGCTCTTCACGTACATTCCCTGGTTCTCACTCGCTCTGCTCGGAAGATAAGAGCGGCATAACAAACTAAAGCTTAAAACCTGATATCGAAACAAAATCCTTTCGGAGGCGGCGCAAAAACCTCCGTTCTCCGAAAGGGTTGCTGTTGGAGCTATGCGTTTAAACAAAGCGTACACAAAGCTCGGCGCCGGGCCGGCCGCCTCACGCGGGAAACCGGAAAAAATTCAAGGATTCTCACTTTAAGGAGTGTGTTCAAAATGGAAAAGGTAAGAGGTATCTACACAGCGCTCTGCACACCAGTCATGGACGGAAAAGTCAACGAAGCCGCGATGGACAGGCTGGTCAATTTTGTAATCGAGAATAAGACGACGGGTCTCGTGGCCCTTGGCGGAACTGGCGAATATTGCGCGCTTACAAACGAGCAGCGCATAGACGCCGTAAAAATGACTATAGCTGCAAACAAGGGGCGCGTCCCCGTTGTCGCCGGCATCATCGGCCCCGGCCTTCCTGAAGCCATCGAGATGGGGAATACGTGCAAAGAACTTGGCGCCGACGCCATAATGGTCGTCACCCCCTATTATGTCGTAGCGAACCAGCAGGGCATTTACGACTACTATAAAGAGGTCATGAAAAACGTAGACCTCCCTCTCGTGCTCTACAACATCCCCTATCGCACCGGCGTCAACATGCTGCCCGAAACGGTCGAGCGTCTGCTTGACAACGACGAGAGAAAACAGATCGTCGGAATGAAAGAATGCTGCCCCAACATGGGACAGGTGCTCGAACTTCTTTCAAAGGTACGCGACAGGACCTCAGTCCTCACCGGCGAAGAATTCCTCTTCTTCCAGGAGATCTCCTGTGGAGCGCAGGGAGGCATCCTCGCCACCTCAAACCTGCTGCCCAAGATGTGGGCCGACCTCTTTGACCTCATTGAAAAGGGCGACCACAAGAGAGCGGCCGAGATAGTTGTAAAGGCGACGCCCGTTCTCAGGCTCATCTTCGCCGAGTCAAACCCCGGCCCCCTTAAAGAAGCCATGAAGATGATCGGTGTAGACTGCGGCGATCCGCTGCTTCCCCTCGTGAAGCCCTCCCAGCAGATAATAGATTCTCTGCAGACGGAGCTCAACAAATTCATGGACTGGTACAAGTAAGATAATCCGCGTCCTGCCCACACAGGAAAGATAGCACCATAAAGAAAGATGGCGGACTTCTTATCCATACGGAAGGCCGCCACCTTTATCTTCACGCGGCGAAGCGGAAGATAAAAAAGTACGCACCACGGAGATAAAAAAGTTTTGAAACAGGAAGGATGCTTTATATGAACTCCAGCACGAAAACTATGGTAACCCTAGACGGCAACGAAGGCGCGGCGCACGTAGCGCACGCCGTAAACGAAGTTATATCTATC
>JAVVPF010000085.1 GCA_036655895.1 Cloacibacillus sp.
GGGCATTTGCCCCTTTCGTCAACCAAAGATTTGGTTATTCCGGGCAGCGATTGTGGCTATCCAATCGGCATAAACGCAGTACCAGCAGGTGTTCTCCGCCGCGCCGCCACGCGCTGTAAAGGCGGGACAGCGCTGCTTTGGCCAGACGTTGCCGCCGGAGTTGGGGGCGAGTCGTGGCATATCCTCCCGCCGTCTCGCGGCCTTGCTCATCATATGTCGCGCCCTTCCTTTTGAAAGCGGGCAGGCAGCGCGCCCGCCCGCTATGTCCTTATTGCTGATTGACGTGTGTGCTGATGTCCCACAGCCCGCCGGATTCTTCATAGCTCAGCAGTTCAATTTTGTCCTGCTCGCCCGTGGTGATTACCGCAAACGTGCGGGTAGCGTCGGGATAGTCCGTGTTATGGTCTACCCATGTTCCGCTATTGACATAAGTCGAGCCGCCCTCGGCCTCCGTCAGCGCGGGCACATGGGTGTGTCCGAACACCACGATGTCGATGTTTTCATCCGGGTTTTCAAGATATTGCGTCTTGGCCTGCTGAAAGTAGTAATCCCAATCCACCGTTCCAGCTACGGCTTCGACAAAGCCGTTTAAAACGCGGACACGATTGATTTCCTGCCGCTCAGCCCATGTGCGCTGGATGTTTTGATACAGCACCGGTGCGGAGATCGTGCCGTCCTCCTGCTGGCAGGGGTAGAAGTCAAGATAGGTGTAGGCGTCGTCAAAGCCCGCGATGTGCATAGTAAATATCTTCTCGTCTAAAGCCTCGTTTGGCGTCATGCGCTCCGAAATGTTTTTCAAAAGCGAGTAGTAGATGTATGCGCCGTACTGGTCGGCATCGGTCTGCTTCGGCGCTTTGGTCACCACAGGCAGATCCTTTTCAACCGTAGAACGTCCTTCCAATACCCATGTTGCGGCGTAGCGGGCGTAGAAATATCCCGCGGGGAGTATCGTGTCGTCATTGCCGCACAACGCCGCATTGGTGACGGCGTCCGGCGCGGAAAACACGTCGTAGCGGTGGCCGTGCTCAATGGCGATCTCCTGTCGGTCGCCGGTGTAGTAATAGCCAAGCCCCTCGGCGTCCCTCATTTGCTCGATTTGGGGGATGGCCTCCTGTAAAACCTCCGATGCTAGCGTCATGTCGTGATTGCCGGGAACGTAGACAAGGCGGATGCCGCTTTCTGCCACGCTATTCAGTTCATCGATTACAGCTTGGTTGTTTAAGATGACGCCCTTATAAAACTGCGCCTCGTCCGTATATGATGGGTAATAGACGGGCAGGAACCACTCGTCCAGAAAGTCGCCTGCGATGACAAGCTCACGCACATCGGTCGTGCTTTGAAGCCGCCGCAGGAACTGGACGAGCAGCGGACGGTTCGCCACGGTTTCAGCGTATTGGTCGTCTATGCCGAGGTGGAGGTCGCTGATGACGACAATTTTGTTCCGCTCGCTGCCCGCCTCCCACAGCGGTTGCGCGTCATTCTGCGTTTCCGGCTGCGTGCCGGTCTGCGCTGCGTAACCGGCCAAGGACAGGGTCATGGCAACTATCAGGATGATTGCAAATATCGCTTTCTTCATAAATAACGCTTCCTTCCTATTTGGGCTTTCCGATAAAAGGATAGCGCCAAAGAGAAGAGAGCGACCGATTTATACATAAAAGGCATGATTTTATGCTTAATGTTATTGTTTCACGAAAAAATATCCTGTTACACCATTAGGCGTACCTTGAAAACGCCGCCTGTCGTTTCATATACCAGTTCGCCGCCGCACTGATTAACGAAGTCAAAAACGCTCTGGCTGCCACGGCCATGACCTTCCCTTGCGGAAATGGGCAGACCCTTTTCATCCAGCGTAATCGCGCCCTCATAGGGATTTGTCATTTCAAAAATAATCTGACCGGCGCTGACAGCGGTAAAGCGCAGCTCGCGTTTTTCCTTGGGCAGCGCTGAAACAGCGGCAATGGCGTTCTCCATCAGGTTGGACACGACCATTGCAAGAGAAAGTTCAGGAGCGGAGAGCTTTTCGGGAATGTCCAGCCGCAGCTCGCATCGAATGCCCTGCTGACGGGCAAGTTCGGCGTAATAGGAAACGGCGGCGTTTACCGGCATGTTTTCGCAGTATTTGCGGGGCTTTTTCGGCAGCGCCTCGCTCTGCTTTTCGATCAGCTCAGCGGCCTTGTCTGCTTCGCCCTGCTGTAAAAGCGAGAGCAGGGTGTTGTTGAAGTGGCGGCGGTCATGCTGCACGATGCTCATTTGCCGCACCGTCTCGTCCATCAGCGCGAGGCGCGCAGCCGTCAACTGCCGATCGGACTGTATCTTCAGGTTTTCCATCCGCAATGCTGCCTCCCGCAGCGTTTTTCGCAGAGAGAGGAACATGGCCAGATACATGAGCACCGTCGCCAGCGTCAGCAGCATTAGCGGGACGAAGCCGGCGCTCAGCGTCTGCTCCACGTCGTCGCCGGAGACGAAGTAATACGCAAAGTTCAAAAACAGGGCGGCAGCTACGAACAAGTAGACGCTCCAATGCTCCGCTGCCTGACGGTAAAGAGGACGCAGCCGCTTACGGAAAAGGAGAATTGCAGCGGAAAACAGCAGCGCACGGAGCACCATGTTGGCATAGTAGGGATATGGGAAAAAGTCGCAGGTAAAGTAGCTCACGACCACAGCGATGGCGTATACGTTCATGGCCGTGAAGCAGTTGAACAGCCATTGCGCCGGTGTTTCCTTGAACAGCGGTTTGGTGGCCACGCCCACAAGAATGAAGAACACGATGTCCAGCGTCGCCAGCGTTGTGTAGTCGCCGCGCAGATAGAAGAAGATGTTGATTACAAGGTCTGTGGCCACAATAGCGGTCATTGTTATCCACGGTGTATGCTTGCGATCTTTCGGCTGAGCCAATGTGAACAGCAGCGCGACCAGCAGGGCGTTGGTGACAAGAGAACGGAGAATATCGTAAAGCGCCATTGTCACACCTCCCCAAGCCGATAGCGCATATAGGCGTTTCGCACCGCCGTATATTGCTTGCCGGACACCGGCACAAATGCACCGCCCTTGAGTGTGAAGCCATCCCTGCTCAGCCGCTCCACGCAACGCATGTTGACCGCAAACGCGGCGTGGGGCTGGATAAAATGCTTGTTCTGAAGCAGTGGGGAGACATGCGCTGAAAAGCTGCCGACGATGGTCGTAGTCTCTGCCGTTTCACCGTTTATAAGGGCATATACAGCGGCGTGTTTTTTATATTCGCAGTAGGCGATGCTGTCCGTGGATATTGTCCGCAGACCGTTTTTCGTCTTGACCGTGACGGTGGTTTCCTCGCCGTAATCCACCTTTTCTGCCGCCAAATCCAGTGCGGAGAACAGCTTTGCTTTGTCAATGGGCTTGATGAGATAGTTAAGAGGATTAACCGCGTAAGCGTCCAGCGCAAAGCCCGGTTCGGTGGTGATGTAGATGATTT
>JAVVPF010000086.1 GCA_036655895.1 Cloacibacillus sp.
CGTCCATTCCGGCGCGTGGGAAGAGGCGGCCGCGCTCTCAAAATCGCAGCAGATGCCGATAGGCACCACCATCAACGCAAAGGGCGCGGCAAGCGACGCACAACCGCTTTCGATGGGCGTAACAGGCGCGCGCGGCGGACGCGCGTGGAACAATAAAATGATAAAAGATGCGGACGTCATATTATTTGCCGCGACAAGCACCGACTCCGCGAACACCGACGGCTGGAAGATACCGGCGCCGGCCTCCGGCCAGAGATTCATACAGATAGACGTAGCCGAGCGCGAGCTTGGCAACAATTACGACGCGCTGCCCCTTCTTGGCGACGTTCGCGAAACGCTGCGCGCGCTCAATGAACAGCTGAAAGACAAAAAGATTCCAGACCGCGCCATGTGGGCGAAACGCTGCGCCGACGAAAAGGCGGCGCACGAAGAAAAACTGCGTCAGGTGATGGAACGCTACGGTTCGGTGTTTCATCCGCTCTCGCTCGTCCGCGCCATAGAAAAACTGACGCCTGATACCGCCTTCTTTGCCGTCGACCCCGGCACCCCCGCCATCTACTCCTCCTGCTTCCTGCGTCTGGCGCGCGCCGGACGCCGCACCGCCTACAACTTCTCAATGGGCGCGCTAGGTTACGCCATACCGGCCGCAATGGGCGCGAGATTCGGCGTTCCTAAAGAAGCTCCCGTAGTAGCGCTCGTAGGCGACGGCAGCTTTGGTTTCTGCGGGGCGGAGCTTGAGACAGCGGCGCGCCTCGGCCTGAAAATAATATACGTACTCTTCAACAACGGCACCTTCGGCTGGATACGCGGTACGGAACGCGTACACAGAAAAGCGGAGCTTGCCCCGTATTTCTCGCAGTTCACCGATTTCGCGAATGTGGATTACGTCAAATTCGCGGAGGCGGTCGGGCTAAAAGGATACCGCGCAAAAGACATGGCGGACTTTGAAAAAATCTTCGCAGAATGCCTGAAGGAAGAAGGCCCCTGTCTCATCGACGTTCCTCTGCTGCCGGAAGACCAACAGCTCCCTCCCGTCCCCGGCTGGGCCGCCGCGAAAATCGCAAAGGACGAGGATATGACCTATTAGGCCTTCCCGTCGTGCTTGCGCGGCGTTTATTTATTTTTCAGAATCATAGAAGACCTCAAACTGTGGGTCGGCGGTTCCTACGCCAAGATACTTTGCCTTATAGTCGTTAAGAAGGATAATGAACTTGGGCGTCAATATGGATAACGCTATGACGTTTGCAAAAATGGGAAGCGCCGTGGAGGCGTCCGAGAAAAGCCACACAGTTGTTCCCGGGAACTCAAAATAGACCGCGATATAGACAAGCGCAAGGCTGGGAAGCGGGTAGGTCCATTTATAAAAATATAGAAGGGCGTCTTTTCGTGGAAAATCGCCTATAAGATAGCGGAGAACGACCTCGATCTGCGCGTAGAGGCCGCTTGAGGTCGTTATGCCGAATATAAATACCCCCGCCGCTAGAATGACCCTGCCGAATCGTCCCATCCCAGTCTCAAAGGCCGCAAGCGTCAAAGTGGCGCCGTCAAGACCGGAGGACCACTGCCCTGTGACGATTATGATGAGGCAGGTGATGCTGCATATTACAAAAGTATCCACAAATACTTCAAAAATGCCCATCAAACCCTGCTTCACGGGGTGATCTACCTTTGCCGAGGCGTGTATCATCGGCGCGGATCCCCATCCGGCTTCATTGCTGAAGACAGAGCGCGCAAGCCCTACTTTGATTGCCTGAGTCACTGCGGCTCCCATAAAGCCGCCAAGAGCCGCAGTGCCGGTGAAGGCGTTCTTAAATATCAGCGAAAAAGCCGCCGGTATCTCCGCTACGTTTCTTAAAAGAATAAAGATTCCGCCTGCGAGATAAAAAATGCACATAAAAGGAACGAGCATGAGCGCTATTTTGCCGAGTTGTTTCATGCCGCCGCTTATCATAGCGTAAAGCGCTATGGTATAGACGACGCCTACAGTCATTAGTTTTAGCCCAAATGTGTTCGCCACCGCTTCAGATACCGTATAGGTTTGTATATTGATAAAATATCCCGTCAAAAAGCCGAACGCGAAGAGAAAACTGAGGAGCTTGAAAACACGCGGCATATTTTTTTCAATGCCGATGCCCTTTTTCATGTAGTGATTGGGGCCGCCGTAGGCCGCGCCGTTGTCGTCTTTTGACCTGTAATAGACGGCAAGCGTCACCTCCGCCATCTTGATGATCATCCCAAAAAGCGCCGCAAGCCACATCCAAAATACAGCCCCAGGGCCGCCCGTCGCGATTGCAGTGGCGACGCCCCCGATATTGCCCACTCCGATGGTCGTGCCGAGCGCCACGCTGGTAGCCTCAATGGAAGAGAAAAGCCCCGTCTCGTTTTTATCTCTATCTCTTCCCCTGATGCTTGACCAAGCATGTCTCATAGCGACGCCGAAATTTGTGATTTGAAAGAAGCCCGTGCGCAGGCTAAGATAGAGGCCGGAGGCCAGAACGACCATCACCAAAGGCAGTCCCCACATATAGTCCCATACAATAAGGCTGATAAGGTCGACGGTGCTCATAATAATTCCCCCTCGGTTCTAGCGTGCCAACATGGTTATTTTAACAGAGCGGCCCGCCATCGTCATAACAAAAACCATATCCGCCGAGGCATTTGAAGAATCTTTCAGATGCGCTGCATTTGGATTGACAATCTTAACGGTATATAATGTAGTCGGCGGCTGTATATGCGCGTAGATATAAAAAATGTTTCGATGATGACGAAGGAGGGCTTTTTATGATGGAAGCGCCTGTTTTGTTTGAGAAAAAAGGGGCTGCTGCGTGGGTTACTCTGAACCGCGCGGAGCGGATGAATACCTTGACGTCGGAGCTGATTGCCGCGCTTTTTGCGCCGGCGGGGACCTTCCAATTTTGCAAAGCGCACGTCGGTATTTCAAGGCAAAAGCTGATGTTGGGGGATGCTGCTTAATTTGGCACAACTTTTTGTCAGCATCCCCGTACTAACTGTGCTATCCACCTATTTTATGTTGAATGCATTACGTTTAGTTATATTTTCAACCGAACGGTAAAGAGCCTTATAGAATACAAGCGGTGTATAGCTTCGACATCTTTATAATATCTTCCAATTTAACCTTTTCATCGGTATTGCTGTGGTAGATATCTTCTCCT
>JAVVPF010000087.1 GCA_036655895.1 Cloacibacillus sp.
GGTACGCCCTGTCCCTGTGCTATGGCCGTTGCAAGTGCTGCACCAATTTTATCCGCGATATTTGTTCGGATATAAATCAGGAACGCGTCCGTGGCCATCTCCTTCAGCGTGTAGGAGATAGGAATAACCTTTGACAGCGGATAACCCTTAAGCTCAAGGCTTCCCGTTGTGTCAGCGGAGTCATTAAGCGTATCGGCTTCGCCGTACCACGCAGCATCTCCGGCCGATGTTTCTTTGGGATACGTCACGTATCCCTTAACGTTGGTCATATTTACGGCTGCCAGAATGGGATGTCCAACGGAGGCTTCCGTGAATATCTCGCTCATCAGTGTTGTCGGAATTACGGCCGTGTGTGATGATGTCGTCTGTGTCGCGTCGAGGGGGTTAAATATGTCAAAAACACGCTGCTCTTCGTTAGTCAGATTGCGGCCCTGAAGGCGTTTTGCAAAAACTGTAGGATATGCTGCAACCACGCACAAAAAAGCCGCAAAAAGCCTATCGATGACCTCTCCCTTTATTGATGCCGAACTACCGGTAACGGCAAGGTTAACAATCTTCTTCTGTTCCAGTGCGGTGATATTTGCCAGCTCCTTCATCTCATCCTCAAACTGCGCATCAAGAGCTTCTATCTGTGCACGTGTCTTTCTGGCCGTTTCCAGATCGCCGGAAGTAACCGCGTCGTTTGCGACTTTCATAAGTCCGTCGCGCTGGGTCTTGTACTCATCTTTTTTCATAATAAAAGATTCCTCCTTTAAATTTTCTTAAGGTCAAGCATTCGGATTCGTTCTCTTTCAAGAGCAAGTCCGACTGCATTTCTAAGTGATTGAGGCGCGTGGTCCAGATAAGGACCCTGATAGACGGCTGCAGGTTCCGCAATAGCTTCTGCGACCGTGATATTGAAATACTTTGCTGCCTCTTCCGCGGAAAGCCACGTTTCGGCTGAATAAAGCTCCTTCACAGCGTCAATGCTTACTTCCTGCTTAAGCGCTTTTTCGTAAACCGAAAGAATAGCGTTATCGCAGGATTCAAGGATTTCAGCGTACTTCCTCAATTCGCCGGAATTGCCGCCAGCATAAGCCGAGGCTGGATGGATCATGAGAAAAGTATTCCGCGGCATAATAAGTTCATCGCCGCAGAGAGCTATGACAGAAGCGGAGGAGGCGGCAACTCCATCAACATGACATATCTTGCGGCCGACGTGCCTTCGCAGCATATTGACGATGGCCATTGCAGCGAACACCGCGCCGCCCGGGCTGTTAATATAGATATTCAGCGTCTTGCCGGTGACACCATTCAGAAAGTTTCTAATGTTCTCGGGGTACTGGTCCGCATTGTCCCAAGCCCCTAACCATGAAGAAACTATCGAGCCGTAGAAATAGAGGTCTGCCGATGTCGACGAAACATTTTTTATTTCAAGCATCTTGTCGAGCTCGTTTTTCATTCGCTGTTACCTCCTTTCTGTACGGGTTCAGTGTCAAGTCGCCTTATCGCCTTGTCGCCGCCCTCGATAGGCGGAAGATTAAGCACGCGGCGCCATTCGTTTGGTGTCATTGCTCCGCGGTCAACCATAGCCTGCAAGGCGAGCTTTGTGCTCATTGATGCGTATTGCAGGTTTGTAGACGCGAATATTATCTTGTTGCCAAAACCGCGTTCGCGGCGGCTGAAAATCTTCCTGGAAAATTCGTTGCTCATCTGAAGAGATACCGGCTCAATTACAGATTCGTAATAGGCGTTCCATTCGTCTTCCGTGTATGAAGAGGTAATGATCTTTTCATTCGTGTTGAAAAATGTGTATATCCTCTTTACGGCGTTCGTCCATTGGACGGCGTTTGGTACGTAGTCAGTCGGCGTAACCGGAAGAACGTCAGATTTTGCATCCACGCCGGCGACACCTATACGAGTGCTTTTGTTGGATAGAAAACTATCTATAAATTCGTCGACACTCGCTTTAATATCCTCAGGTTTGAAATTGCCGGCGAACTTTAAAATATAACGCAGCATTCCGCCGTTCTTTACAGCAGTGACAATACTGCTGTCGATACTGCCGACGACTTCCATAACAGGCCGAAGCGTGTCCATATTAGACTCACCGAAAAGGTCGTTTGTTGAAAAGTCCGTCCGCAGATGGATGATATTCTCATAAGGCACGGTGAGTTCTTTTCCAGATCCAAGCCAGAAGCGAAGGAACAAATTCATATCGGCATCATAAATAGCTTCTGCGTTATACGCCGCGATGGGGTATATCTGCGAAGCATACCCGCCCGCGTCCCGAACAATGAGGGCGAAAGCGTTATTATTCAGCGCAAGCAGCGTAGCAAGTTTTTCCTGGAGCATTTGCCCGGTCATCATTGGATTTGGCTCATCGAGCAGTGCTTTGATATAACGGTCTGGGTTCACTTTGATGTTCTCGCCGTTATCGCGTATCTGCTGCGCGTCTAACTTGCCTATGCTGCGGGCAAAGGGTCGGATGCACGAGCGCACCACGTCAGACTGATATATTTTCCCGTTCCAGGAATAGACCCCGTTGCCGCGCTCCGTGACCAGCTTAGCCATCGAAACAGGAGTAGGGGAGCGAACGAAGATATTACGGAACTTTTCTAAAACAGACATGTTATTCTCCTCCTATAACAGCGCAATATAATCAGACCTGTGACGCTCAAGCTGGACGTATGCGTCTAGCAGCGCCGCAGCTCCGTCAATGCGCTTGCGCGCATCTAGCTTGCAGGGCTGAATATTGTCATTTTTATCAATGTCGATACTTACGTTTGAAAGACACCATTTCATGATCGGATTGTTGTTGTAATTTATAAGCTTACATTCAAGGTCCGCGGCCATAATCTTCATCGGCGCGGAAAGCGTCTTTTTGCCCTGGTGCACGGCCTCCGGCGTCTGTTTGCCGTAAAGGTCACGAAGCTCTTGGACAAAGTATTCGGCGCTCCATGCGTCATAGCCCAGGCTATAAATATAAAGTCCATGCCCGACGCGCAGTTCTTCAAACCACTCAACAATAAAGCGGTAGT
>JAVVPF010000088.1 GCA_036655895.1 Cloacibacillus sp.
CGAAAGAGAATACATAAATCAAGAGGAGGAACCAGCCGAACCGCGGCTGTCAAACCTCCTCTTTGTGTCTCTGCCTCCGATCCCCAACGAATTGATTTTGGAGATCGTTTTTATGTTTAATTTTATTCTATATCGTTCAATCTCATTATTATTTCGGCATAGATGAGAGTGCTTTTAAGCAGGTCATCAAGCGATACAAATTCATTCGGCTGATGGGCCAGCTCTTCTTGTCCTGGAAATAGCGGGCCGGCAGAAACCGAATCTGGCATGAATCTGCAGTAAGTCCCACCTCCCATGCTGATGGGGGCAGGACGAGCGTTCATCACGCTTTCATAGCTGTCAAGAATTGCCTGTACTACAGGGTGAGACTCTGGGATGTAAAGAGGCTTTTTATGAACGTTGACAGCCATTTTAGCTCCGGCTGCTTTAATAGTGGTTGTGATATTATCAAGAATATTTTCAAAATTCGCCGTTACAGGATAACGGATGTCAAACTTCACCGTTACAACAGGGCACTCCGTGGAAAAATCAGCCTCTATTGCGGCAGTGTTACAGGTAAGCGCGCCTGATATTTCGTCTTTTATAGCTATTCCAAACTGTTCTCCTCCGTGCCCGTCCCCCGCAACAGCAGAAATAGCGGCAATCATTTCACGGATGCCGTCAGATGACTCAAGCTGTGCGAGCCTGTCTAACAGCAACTGGATCGCGTTCAGCCCCTTTTCAGGCTCCATGGCATGAGCGGAGACTCCGTTTGTCGTTATCGTAACGTTGCGGTTCTCAAGGCCAGCCGTAAGCGGCGCGCAGCGTAGAACGGCCTCGGCCTTATCCGGGACAACGTTGAATCTGTCTCCGCCTTTTATGGAGACGATAGTGGTCCCCGCTTCGCTACATTGAGCCTTTAAAGGCAGTTCCACAGTGAAGCGCAAGATACCTTTTTCCGCGTTGACGACAGGAAAAGAGGCGTCTGGAGAAAAGCAAAAAGCCGGTTTCTCCGCCGTGGCGTTGTAGTGAGCGATGCAGCGTGAGCCGGACTCTTCGTCGAGGCCAAGAATGAGCCGGAATCTGTTTCTGAGCGGAATGCCTGAATCCCGTATTGCCTTCATCGCATATAACGCGGCTATAGCTGGGCCTTTATCGTCAATGCTGCCTCTGCCGTACAAATTATTGTTCTCAATTACGGCGTCGTAAGGAGGGTGCTTCCAGTCAGATTGGTTGCCTTCCGGGACGACGTCAAGGTGTGCGAGGATGCCGATGAGCCTGGCCTCTTTATCTCCCATCTCGGCCCATCCTACGTAGTTGTCTTTGTTTTCAGTTTTAAATCCCATCTGTTTTGCGTTGTCAAGAAATTTTTCCAGGGCGGCGGTAAGATTGGCTCCAAATGGGTGTTCTGTGTTTGCGCGCTCTTCTTGAAGGACGCTTTTGATTTTTATAAGATCCTGAGTGTCTATCACCTGATTTTTAAAATTTTCTTCTATTGACTGTCGTATGCTATTATTTATTCTTCCCATGATCCATTCTCCTTTCTAAACCTGTTTAGCATATAGAGCTCCATTGCAAGAGTGAGATTGATTCTAGTCGACGACAGGTCCATATCTAGCCCAAGTATCTCGCTTAATTTTTGGTACCTGTACTTGACTGTGTTGTAATGAAGATTCATGGCGGCTGCGACCGGTTTCAGCTGCCAGTTGCTGCGGACGATGCAGAAGAGCGTTTCCAGCAGGGAATCTTTCGTCTGCTGCTTGCTGATTTTGATGAGGGCGCCGAGGTATTCGGTGATAAAATCCTCTGCCTCAGGCGAATCATGTATTGGCGCAAGTATCTTGTATATCCCCATTTCCTCCCAGAACGTCGGAGATGAGGCGTTGTTGTTTTGCGCTACAAAGAAAACTTTAGAGGCTTCCCTGAAGCTCTTGCTGCATGAGAGTATATTTCTAACAGGAGAACCTATGCTCATCGCTATCTGTAGTCCGGTCTGCGCGCGTATGACGCGCGACGCGTTCATGAAGATCTCCTTAAGTTTTGTTTTGATCTCCCCCCAGTCGTTTTCTCGAGCGTCGATGATAAAGGCCATTTGCTCTTCCAACCGCGTGTACGGGATCTCTTTTTGCAGCTCGCTCAACATTGCCCGTACTGTCTCAAAACCGCGAATATAAGGTTCGTGCGGTTTCTGCTGCGAAGAATGCTCTTTGTCTATTCCCAGGAGTACGACTGCTTTTTCTCCGCTTAGATCCCACCCGAGAGTCCTGCCTCTGGTAAGTATTTCTGAATCCTGCCTGAAGCGCTGATATAAGATGTCCTGGACGAACAGCATATCTTTCCCGCGTTCTATTTTCCATCGTTCGTGCTCCCAGGTCATATATAGCTGCATAGCTTCTATCGCTTTATTAAGGGCTATTTCTGATTTCGCGTCGCTGAGCGGCTTGTCTAAAAAAAGGTATCCGCGAGTTTTTTCTCCTATCATGATTTTTTGATGCGTAAAATGGTCTATCAAAGAGGCTAGTGGAACATTTTCGATGAGTTGATTGAATTCTATTGAGGTGGTGCAGGCGTAACGCATCCCCGTCACTATATCGACGAAAAGGATCTCACGTCCGATATATTGATTTAAAAGGGTCAAAATAGATTCAAACGGTTCTTGCAAAATAAGTTTGTTTAGGAATTGTTTATGGATATCTTCTGTGGTGTGCATAAGTTGTGTTACTTTATCTGACAATGCCACTAAAACAGGGTTGATTATTTCTGTGTGAGCATAGTGTAGAGGAATGCCTATGAAAGGAAACGAGAGCCTGTCCGCTGTGCGCAGAACATTTTGCGGGATCCTGTCGATATAGCGTTCCATTTTAACGCCTAAAGCGGCGGCCCCAGCTTTGCTCGCTGATTCTATCACCTGTGCTAACATTTCAGGGTCGTCTTTAAAAATATAACCGGATGTCAAAAGGAATTCTCCCCCAAATATCCATCCGTTGATATCGGGCACG
>JAVVPF010000089.1 GCA_036655895.1 Cloacibacillus sp.
GTTCAGAAGCGAAAAAGGCTTTACCAATACACCATGGGTCGTCTTTTTTGATTTCAGCAAGATCTGCTGGTGTATAATCTGAGGTCAGCTTTAAAAACTTCGCTCGTATTATATAAAAGGGCTTTGTTTTGTCGTCTGTATAGTACTCCAACACCGTAAGCATGACCCTACGGCGCGTTGTCCATGCGTCGTCGTCCTTCCCGTTATAGAAATCAAACGCGTCGTTGTGCAGATTTTCCGGCAAGTAACGCTGATCTTCCGTCTGGTCGTTGTCTGCTTCATTGTAGATACCGTAGGATTGCGGTGTGTTCTTCGAATAACCTACAAGTTCGCCTTTTTCGAATTTGCGTATCAAAAGCCCCGGCTGAGATTCATCTTGTTTAGGATAACCCCGTTTTCGCTCATATTGGAATACATATCCTGTGTCATTGAAATCCGGACCGCTACTTCCTGTGCCGTTTAAAAGGATACCCCAGAAATAGGCTACCGAACTCCTACCGTCGGTTGTGGCGGGCATCTCTGCGTCAACTATAACGGAATAGTTTGTAAGGGTCATGAAGGGGGGGATGTCGGCGCTGGTTTTGGGAGAAAGGTTCCATATACTGTTTACCCTGTCGTTCTCAAACCACTTATAACTTAGCCTGGCGACAGTAGCCGCCCCTACATCTGCCCTTTCTGCACTTGCCTTTATAGTTGCGACGATGGTGTTGTTGTTAACTGTCAGCGAAATTTTATCGGAATTGTCAGTTGCCACGTCGGTTCGCTTAAAACCGTCGCCAGTTCCGGTTTTTAGCGATTCAAGCCATCCATCCCACATGCCTTTATCAACGCTTTTCTGCATATTTACGTAATCGCTGTATACGTAGAGTGGAGAAGATGTGACTGTTTGCTCTTGATATGTTACGCAAGGGGCTATTCTGCACCGAATGATCATCTCTTTGGGCGTCCATTTTGTTGCGCTTCCGTTTGACAAAACGTAGTACACGTCGTCTGCCGGAGTGGCCAGCAAGTCGGAAGAAAGCGGCTGGCCAGCTTGTGTTACAAGCATAAACAGGTGCTCCGTGAAGCCCGATAAATCGCCGGAGGATTCCGTCAGGTCGTTTGCCTTGCTGGCTGATATGAACCATCTGATCGATTCGCCCGTGTTGTCCGTATATTCACTTGGGGCGATTGCTCCAGCTCCGTCATTTAGCTTTAATGTGTAACTCATGCGTATTTTAGAGCCGTTTGGCATAGTGACGCCGTCAAGTATTTCACCGTTATAATCATTTTTCAACTGCATCGACGCGGTCAGCGCCAGAGCGGTTGTGTCCTTCGCGAAAAACCGGAGTACCGCGCCGTTTGCGTCTGCTGTGTTTAGTTTTTCTGGTTTGTTGCAGAGGGCTGTTTTTATGTCGAGGCTTTTTGCTACGGTCTCATAGACGTCGCGCGAGGCGGTGATTGTCGCCGTAAGAAGATAGTCTTCGTCTATGTCGTCGGTTCTAGCCGGCAGTGAGAAGGAGAGTTTGCTTATGTATTCCGAGCCGGGCAGCGTCTCGTCGCCCGACTGCGTTCTCAGCGTGACGGCGTCCCCGTCTAGATATAGATAACGTTCGTCTTTTGCAAGATCTTTCGCGGCGGGGATTTTCGCGTTGTCATTGCGCACCTCTATTTTGTAGGCAACGTGCAGCATGGGGACTATCTTTCTTGCGTAGGAATCCGAGGTGAAGCGCAGCGCGGTGAGCACAGAGCTTTTTGCGGCCGCTTTTCCGTAGACGGCAAGCGCCTGGCGTATGCCGAAGGCGATGCTAGCTGTCACTACCGCCATAATGATGACGCCTATGAGAGTCTCTGCCAGAGTAAATCCGGCGGCGCCTTTTTTCATCTCAGTCACCTCTTCCTTGGAGGACGTATATTTCGCTGCCCTTTTTGTTGTCGACGGCGAATTTATACAGGTCAAACGTTATGCGCCCGCTTGTGGATGTGCCTATGGCCACAGAGATTGGAGAGGTGGAGAGCTGTACGCCGCCGTAGTCGCCCGGCTTTGCCGATGCGCCCTCTTTTGAGAGCCTCTTTGCCATGTATCTTTCGTATTGGTTGATGGCGTTTTGTTCGGCGACCGTAGTAGCCTCCGACTGGGCCACCATTTTTAAAGCAAGCATGATGGAGCCGGCAAGCCTGATGAGGCCGGTGGTGAAGATCAGTATCGCAACCATGATCTCAATAAGAAGGGAGGCTCGCCGCTTCATTTGCCGCTGCTCCACGTCTTTACCGGCTTGTCGCCGCTTAGCGTCATGATAAGCGTAAGTTCCAGTTTCTTGCCGCTGTCGGGCGAGGCTACTGCGGTTATGGCGTAATCGGATGAGCTTGTGCCCGATACTCCGAGCGTCAGCCATGTCTTTTCGGGGTCGTTAAAAATTTGCGTGGCGAGTGAGGTGACGCCGGCCTTTAGACTTTCGGCGCTTCCAAAGCGGGTGAGGCCTTTGTCCGCGCTGATTGTCTCGGCCACGGCGTTTGCGGCGGATCGCGCTACGGCGTCCAGCCTGCGTCGCTGGATGTTCTGGGTCTGCCAGGCTTCGACGCGCACGGTCTGCCATGCGATATTCATCGCTACCGCGCTTACGATGGAAAGCACGATAAACCCTATCAGCACGATGCCCAAAAGCGCAAACCCGCGTCTGCGGATCAAGAATAAAGAGGTCTTTATCATGGCACGCCTCCTCCATGCACAAAGTATAGGTTCAACACGGGCTGGGCGCAAGGGATATTGTGATAATATTGCGGATTGTTTTTTGCTGTGTTTTTAATTTAAATATTATATTTTACATTTTATACACGACGGCGGCGTGGCGCGTGCTTTTTATGACCGGGCGTTGCTTTTTACACCCTTATCGCCTTGCCTTCATCTATCCGGTAGTTTCTGTAATAGAGCGCGAGGTCGCAGAGGACTAGCGTGGTGTTTAGCGTGTAGGGGATGAGCAGGT
>JAVVPF010000090.1:0-1928 GCA_036655895.1 Cloacibacillus sp.
CAACCGAATAACAAGACAAGCCCGGGGGAAGTGCTACACACCTCTCCCGGGCTCATTTTCTGTTAATCCTTCTTTGTGGACTTCACGCCGCCGCTTTTAAGTTCTCTTGCCAATTGCTCTCGCGTGTCTGTCCGTGCCTCGCTCTGGAGGCTTGCTATAAGCTCAGCGCGCTCATCGGCATCGGCGCGTTCCCAGCGGTTTGTGCCGGTCAGCCTATCATACGTCTTGGTGAAAAGCTCGTTGTAAATCTCTACCTCTCGGGCCTGTTGGTCGGCGTTAAGGGAATATTGGTAACCACTTCGTCGCGGGTCCGCAAAGCTTTTGTCAGCGTAATAGCCGGAGTTGAGCAGCGCCCCCCGCGCCTCGTCGGTGAGCCACGTCATCCCCACTACCGACTGGATCGTGTTTTCCTCTGGGTTTACCTTGGCCAGTGTTCTCAGCACAATAGCGTCTACCGCACTCGCACCCGTTGTGCCCCGCACGGCGCTGACCCAGGCGTCGGCTCTGTACTCAGGGGCCAGGTCGTGCTTAGCGCTCTGCGTGGCGTATTCATATACGTTCGTTACGGCCATCGCCTTGGCTTCCTCAGTCATGCTCTGGTAAGCCGCGCCGTTAACGAGTTCTGACATAAGGGCGTAAGCTGTCTGTCCTCTCGTCTTACTGTATTCCACGTACTCGTCGGCGGTTAGATCCTTGCGAACCTTATCCACTGTGAAGTATTTCGCCGCAGATGCCGGAAGCACGGATGTATCGCCAATGGCGTCAGCAAGGCGCTGAAGTTCACAGTCCACTGCCGTGGCCTTTACCATGTTGAAGTAGCCGGGAGACAGGAAGTTCTCGAACGCGCGCAGAATGACGCTCTGCGTCGAGTCGGTGCGCCCCCATCGATCCACATACTCCGCACGCTGCGAATTGAGCACGGGTATTTTTGCCATTACGCTGCTCTGTATGAATCGGTCCAGCGTTGCGGGCCTTTTGCTGTTTTTGTCGATATAGCTGACCCGACGCTCTGCGTCCATTGTCCTGGCGATCTGCCCCCCTATGGTCGGGAAGCCCTGGCCCAGATAGCTGGTGAGCATGTTAACAATAACGGCGCTGAGTGGGTTCTCGTCGTAGCCTGCAGAAGTGAGTGTACGGTTCAGGCCGTCCAGCATGGATAGGCTGAACATTGGCTCCGCCACAAGGGTCAGCGCGTCGGCAAACTCTGCGGTAGTCAGCGCTTCGTCGCTGGAAAGCATATCGTGCAGCTCCGCGCCCACAAACAACGGCAGGGCAACTGGCGCCATCCAGTCGATGGTGTAGTTCACGTCGCCTATTTGGATGGAGTAGGTCTGGTATCCCTGTAGCTCATCCATGGCAGCCTGCTTGTCGTCGTCATCATCCCCGCCATGCAGCAGACCGAGACGGGACAGCAGCATACCCAGCGCGGTTATCATGGTTCCGGTCATGCCGGCGGCCAACTTATCAATGAACTCTGCTCCGGTAATTCGTCCGCTCTTGAGTTGCGCAGCGCCGATGGTTATAGTCTCGAGCAGCCCCACTGGGCTGTACTCCACGCCGCGCTTAAGAATGTTGAACGGTGTCTTTGTAAACGGCAGCAATCCTTCCATTAGCGCACCGGTGGCCGGCAGCTTCTTCAGTCTGTTTAGCGCCACAGCCGTCGCGCTAAAGTCACGGTATGTCGCCTTCTGCGCTTCGTGAATCGCGTAGGCTCTGGCTTCCTCCATGAGCTTTTTGCCATCCTTCGTAGACTTCAGGGTAGCTATATCCGCGTCCCTGGCGGCGAGATACTGGGACATGGCGCTGGCATAGGCGGGTTTGAGCGCCTTTGCGTCTTCCCACTCCAGCGCGTAATTGTTGAACTTGCTCGCGGAATTAACCCAGCCGAACAGCTTGCTCTTGAAAACCACCCGCTTATCGCGAATAAC
>JAVVPF010000090.1:1938-2938 GCA_036655895.1 Cloacibacillus sp.
GTTGGTAATGCTGTCCTTAATCTCCTCGAAGTCTGCCCTTGCAAAATCTCTTAGAGTCTTATCTGCGCCGAAAAGCTGCGTCGCGTTCTTGGTCCTCCGGTCAGCGCTCAGGGTCGCGGCCTCCATACCGGCGGCCAACAGGTCCTTTGTAAATCGAACCGGGGCAAATATTGCGTTACCGAACATGTTGCGGATGTGGGTTCTTGGGTTTCCCAGCATCGCCAGGTATCTCCAAGTATTCCACTTATCCATCAGCGTGACAGGGGTCTGCTCCGCCACATTGTTGAGAAGCGCTTCCATGGCGGCGGCGAGTTCTTCCTTCGTCTTAGCCTCAAGGACCGCTTGCGCAAGCTGGGGGTCCAGGGAAATTGGCGTCATTTTACCCGTGTCGATGCGCTTGCGGTAGTCCTTGTTCAGCCGGTCGAGGGCTTTTTGGAGATAGTAGAGTTGTCCGGACGGCGTCATCTTCTTGAGCAGACTCATTGCTTGGACAACCTGGCCTGACTGAGTACCCATAGCGGCCACATCGGTCAAAACCCTCATCGCGGTGTCCATGTCACCGACCTTTGCCGCCTCCAACCACAGCAGCTCCCCCACGGCGATGTCGTTCTTGGTGGGGCTATGCTCGGCGCTGGATATGCCCGCCCACTCCTCCAGGAGCTTGGCGTACCCCCTGCGGCGCATCGTGGCATCGGCGTATTTGATGGCGCTGGTATCGTGTATGCGGGCGTAGGTGGCGGCCTCGTCCTTCAGCGCGGTTTTCGTGATAAACGGAACCGCGTTCTCCGGCGTGATGCCGGCCTCCGCTGCGGTCTGCATGTGCTTGCTGATGCGCTCGCTGTCAGACTTCTGCTGAGGGAAGGCAACGTTCCTGGATTTCTTCTCGCCCTCCGGCAGCGCGCCGTACTGCTTGATAAGATCCTCTGCGCGGACAGCGTTCTCCGCCTTTTCGGCCGCCGGGATCGCCGGCTGGAATACACGGGCAAACAGAGGCTTTTCT
>JAVVPF010000091.1 GCA_036655895.1 Cloacibacillus sp.
TCGTACAAAAGAACAAAAATCCAAAGCTCACGGTCGACATAATGACACTAATAGGCACCGAAAGTGTGAATGTCCGCCTCCGCGACGATGGTCCAAAATTTGAAATTGAGAGCGAGGAGGGCGGCCGAATAACGCATTTCAGCGTAATGGGCTACAATGACACGTTTATACGTATAAAAAAAGCTGACGATTCGGCAATGAGATAGCCGAAGAGGAAAAAGCCCGCCCGCACCGAGTGACTAGGATGCCTGTGTTGTGCGGGATTGTGCGGAGATATGTCGGCGCTGCGATAGGAATAACAGCAATAGTCAGCTATTAACTGTGGCAGGTGACAACAAAGTGATTGTGAATTTCCCAAAATTTCAAAACAACAGGAGGAAAGTATTATGGCAGGCAGAAATATGCGAGTTGTGCTAATGATGGCGGTGATCTTTGCTGTGGCTGTCATTGCGGGCGGATGCGGCGGCGGAACCCCCGCGTCAAAACCGGTAGTTTACTTTGACGGGAAGCTTCACGGAGATTTGGCCGCGGCGATTGCGGAACAGGCCGACCTTCGCGCGTTCAACGACACGGAGACGGACGGCCCTGTAATAGTCTCCTTTACCGAGGGCGCGCCCTTGGATGCAAGCACAAAGGCAGGCCTAAAGGCCGCCTATGACGCAGGACAGGCAGTTGTCATCGAACACGCAAATGAGTCGGAGGTCAGGGATTTTCTGGCTGCGATAGGTGTATCTCACGCCTATGCCGCACCAAACCAGGATGATTCGGCGCGAGACAAAGACGTTGAGATATATGCAGTGATGAAAACAAGCGGAGACGTTCTGGTACTCTGCATACACAGTGATAATGACTGCGCTGAAGGAATCGAAAAGGAGGTAACCTCCGCCGATTACGACGCGAACGAAGATGACGAAATTGTCAGCGACGATGACGATGAAGAGGGCGGAGAGAAACCAACCCCGCCGCTCGAAGCAGAAAAAAATGCCGAGAGGGCAAAATACCTGTTTGAATGGATAGCCTCTAAAGAGGCGATGGCAAGCTCGCTTTCAGGCGGCAAGAGCAACGCTGCATCCGCCGCGGCGGGAGCGCAGTCTGCGCAGGATGACATCAAACAATTGGACTCTGCGCCTTCGCTATACCATCTATTCGTGCCACGCATTTGCCACCGGTGACGACTGGTATTTTATCGAACAGAGCGGCAACCTAAACCCTTCCTCTGCATATTACAAAATACATGTCAAAACTGACAGAAAAGGACACAACGACAAGAAAATAGAGTACAACGAGGTGGGCGAGTATGCTGTCAAATACGCCTTCGAGAACTACTGCAACAGCCCGGACGACGTTGCTGACGTAACGCTGTATGACCACAAACCGTTGAATATGAACAATTCTGAGACCGTAACAAACGGCATGAGCTGGGGCGGAAGCGGTTCTCTGGGCTTCTCCGGGATAGGGGGGAACGGCGGCCTGAGCGGTTCGCTTTCATACTCCACATCTCACACTCGAACCATACAGGACTACAACATTACGGACAACTCCGGCGGCGCCAGTCTGGGCGCGAACTCGAAGTGGGTCTATGACTTCCGTCGCCCGTCAAACGGCAAGAAGAACGCATTTTATCGTCACCTCAATGACGCTCCCGCGGCCGCCAGGAGCTCCTTCGTCCCCGTCAACGAGTGGATATGGAAGATAAGCGGTGCTTAAAGGGACAGTAAACTTGCCGCAAACGACAACAGGGTCTTCACCTCTGAATTCAGCTGGGTATCTGGTCAGACGCAGGGAGCGTGCGACGGTATTTTCGCTGTGTATACGCGCGGCCGCGTCGACAAGGATATATTCAGTCGCACAGACAAAATCTCAGTTCCTCTGCCTGTACCGCCAAGGCTTGTAGCCGACCGATACAATATCAGCTTTAACAAGAAGGCAAGCAATGCCAACATAGGCATACTCTCACACTATGGGTGGACTGCGTCGTGCGACGCATCGTGGTGTGACGTGCATGAAACAAGCGGAAGCTCCACCGGTGGAACCGCTCATCCGCTACTGATAGAGGTTGGTGAAAATACCACCGGAAGCGCTCGTGACGCGCATATTACGATAACAGATACAAAAGGTGAAGAGAAGATGACAATTACGGTCACTCAATCAAAGACAAACTGACAAACGAAAGAGGGAGATGAAGAGATGCGTATACTGGTTTTGAACGGCAGTCCGCGCGGGAAGCGCAGCGACACCATGATACTTACAAATACGTTCGTCGAAGGGCTGCGAAAAGACGGAGATTTGGTTGATACAATAAATATTGCAGATTATGATGTGCGCGGCTGCCGCGGCTGCTTTGGCTGCTGGGCCAACGGAGGAATCTGTGTTATTAAGGACGATGCGCCGCGGCTCCAAGAGGATTATTTCTTTAAGGCTGACATTGTGATTTGGAGCTTCCCTCTTTATTTCTTTGCGATGCCGTCACAGATAAAGGCCTTTATGGACAGGCTCTTTGTTGACGACTACCCTGATATGGTGTTGACAGCTGATGGATTTCCGACTCATCCGACACGGCACGATGTATCAAAAATGCGCCATATAGTAATATCCACTTGCGGCTTCTATACAGCAGAAGGTCTTTACGATGCTGTGATGGCACATTTTAAAACGCTTTTCAAAGAAAAGTTTGCAGGAGCCATAACCTGCGGACAGGGCTCTCTTTTTTCAAAAGAAACGTTGCCGCAGGGTGCCGGTCAACGTCTTGAAACGATAAAAGAGCTTGGCTGTGTCGTTGCCTCCGGCGGCTGCATAAATGAAGAAAAACAGGCAGAACTTGCAAAGCCCCTAATTTCTAAAGAGATAT
>JAVVPF010000092.1 GCA_036655895.1 Cloacibacillus sp.
GCGCCTGTGTTTCTAATTACTCTTTGTGATAATTTTGTTACACGGGATATATCTTTTCGGGCAAATGGCTCCGCGAAGCCTTGCAATCACCATACCGCCTGTACATAACTGGTGCACTAGCCGAGGGCGCCATCATTGAGTCAGGCGAAAACGCCAACGGACGGTACATTAAATGGGCGGATGGGACGATGATTTCGTTAATTACATGCATCGTCCCGTTTAGCTCGGCGCTTGTGCTGGAAAAGGTTGTCACACTGCCCATTACTTATGTTAGCGTTGATGCCGTCTTAGCTTCGCGCGAAGCTGGTGTATCGGACACGAATAAATATGCAATTTCGGTTGGAGCTAGCCCCGATACTACGTCACGTCTACTTGTCCGCGCTTTAAAAGAACCTGGCTCCAATGTGTTTTACGCAGGTAATACCCTGTGTGTATATGTTGCAGTAATAGGCCGCTGGAAGGCGTGAGGCGGGGCTATTTCCAGCGACCTACGGCCATGATGTTTACCTCTATTGCTGTGATGTAATAAGCGTTACCGGCTTTAACAGACGCTCCGGGTGAAGTATAAGCCATGCTACCACCTGTGTTGTATATACCAAGTCCATCGGCATACGAAAATAACCCTATGCAGCTCATATAATTATTGCTTATATTGGAATCGTTGTTTGTAGCGCTTATCCTAAGAAATGTCCACCCAGGTTTACTGTTACCGACAAAAGCCGCCGCGGGGATTTCATCTCCTAAACGTAAAATATATGAATCAGGAGAGATGTTTAAGTTATTTCTAGTTATAGTTTTGGTGCAAATCATGGTTCCGTCAGCGAATTTTGTGTACCTGCCGTTGGCATTATTGCCGGACTCAATAATGGCGCCCTCGGCTAGTGCACCAGTTATGTACAGACGCTCCGCAGGAGCTTTGCCGTTCGCGTCAAGCTTCAGCAGCCCATCTGCCGAGTTCGTCACCACATTCGCCAAGTCGATTTTTCCGTCCGCGTCCTTTGCTTCGCCAAACTTTCTAAGCGCGTTGTAGTTCGATACACCGTCGCCTATAGCATATTCCACGCTGCCGACGTATAACCTGTCTTTTACTATTATCAGCACGCCTTCCGGCACTACAGGGTTTGTAGCTGTCCACGCCACGTGACTGTTCCTCGTAGGCGCAGTCAATTTGTTCTCTCTTGTCAAGGTTGTCATTTTCTTCCTCCTTTATATCGTTGTACCGCCGTCTGCTATATCGGCGTTAGTGATAAGCAGCTGCCATTTTGCGGGGGCTGTGTCTGGCGATTCTCCGGCTATCGTTGCCACGACACAGCAATAGAGTCTATTACTGTAAGTAACCGCGTCCAGAAAGCTGTAAGCGGACGCGGCGCTGTATACGCCTTTAGGCAGCATTGCTATGCGCACGGGTGTAAGAGCTGCCATAACTTAACCTGTAACAAGACAAAGCTGACCGCTTGCGTTGAGTGATGCGGATACTATGCTTAGTCCCTGCGCGCCCGTGTCGCCTTTTAGTCCGGTGTCGCCCTTGTCGCCCTTTAAGCCGTTGGCGCCAGTATCGCCTTTGTCGCCTTTAACGCCCGGAGCGCCTGTGGTTCCGCGCGGTATAGCAATATTGAGCACCGCGGCGTTTACTGTTCCTACGTTTGTAACGGTGGCGGCGCTTCCCTCGGCTCCCGTCGTAACAGCGCCTATTGTTATAGTAGCGGCGTCGCCCTTCAATCCGTCAGAACAAAGTTCAAACCAATCTGCGGCCGCAAATGCTTTGGCCGTAATACCCTCAAATACTTTGCATACATAGCTTTTGCCGTCGTATTTTACAATGTCCAGAAAACTGTATGCGGATGATGCGCTGTGTGCGCCCTTGGGGACTAACGCTGCTCTTACGGGTGGTAAATTTGCCATGTTGTATCTCCTCCTGTTGTAAATATTCTGTCCTAATCTGTGACAAAGATTATTTCGCCGTTATCTTGCAGTGTTGCGGATATTATGCTGCGCCCGCGCAGAGCCTCCGCAATCATGGGATTGACTTTGTACCACTCGTCGGGAGTAGTCATACCGTCATTTACACGGTCAATAAACAATACCGTCGACGCACTGCCGCCATCCGACGTAAGGTAAGCAAAGTCGGCGCCGTCCCCGCCATCAGCCACCCCCACAAGGACAAAAAACGTGCTGAAAAAATTCTCATTGCCTCCGTGGAATACATCCGCTATCTTCTGATACCACCGAGCAGATGTCGCCGCACAAAAACAAGACTGCTGCGCCCACTCCTCAGCCGTCGCAATACAGGCATTCAAAGCCACAAGCGATTCAGCAGTCTTTGCATCCACATGTGCGTCAAAACCATCAACATAAGCGATTGTCTGGTCGCGGATACTACGTGCCTCCTCCACAGCAACCAGCAGCGCCTCATAAGCCGCGCCTCCGCCAGACTGGTCCACGCCCCCCACCACAGCGCGGCTCATCAGCTCATTCAGCTGCTGGATCATCATTACGATCTTATCGAACGTCTGCTCGTGCGTTTCTGCAAAAAACGCGCCTTGATTCTCCAGATCAGTATCCTGAATAATCGGCAGCTCACGGAGCAAAATAATCTTGTCCTGATCCGAAAGCGGCGCTTCCCCCGTACCGTAGACCGGATAAGTCACCGTCCGCGCCGCCTCATTCAACACAAAACCACGTTCAAGCCGCACGGGTTCCGC
>JAVVPF010000093.1 GCA_036655895.1 Cloacibacillus sp.
GCGTCATCCGCGGCAGTTATGCCGATGAGTATGGAAACATCTCGCTCGAGGAGGAGGCCCTCTACAGCGAGCAGGCGGCGATGGCCGCGGCCGTGCATAACTGCGGCGGCGTGGTGATCGTGCAGGTGAAGGGAGTCTTTAAACGCGGCGCCGTCGATCCCCGGCATGTGGCGATTCCCGGCGCGCTCGTCGACTATATCGTGGTCGCCAAACAGGGAAACCACCTGCAGTGCTACGACGGTTCGGTTTTTCGCCCCGAGCTGATAGGCGACGTGCGGCAGCAGCTGGAAATGATCCGCCCGATGGCGCTCTCGCCGCGAAAGGTCTGCGGCCGGCGCGCGGCGCTTGAGATAGAGGGCGGCAGCCTTGTAAACCTGGGCATCGGGATGCCGGACAGCGTCGCCAGCGTCGCTAACGAGGAAGGCATCAGCCATCAGGTGACGTTTTCCATCGAGACGGGGGTCTACGGCGGCGTGCCGGTGAGCGGCGTGGGATTGGGTGCCGCGGTGAATCCAGACGCGATTCTTTCAATAACGGACAACTTTGACATCTACGACGGCGGCGCGCTTGACGCGGCCTTTCTCGGAATGGGCGAGGTCGACGAAGAGGGCAATGTCAACGTCTCTAAATTTGGCTCGCGCTGCACGGGGCCCGGCGGCTTCATCAACATTACCCAAAGCACGGAAAAGGTCTGCTTTCTGGGGACCTTTACGGCGGGACCGATGGACTGCCAGATCGGCGGCGGTCGTCTTGCAATTGAAAAAGACGCCCCCGGAATCAAATTCAAGAAGAAAGTGCAGCAGGTGACCTTTTCTTCGCGCTGCGCGGCGGAGAAGGGACAGCGGGTGCTTTATATAACGGAGCGGGCCGTCTTCCGGCTCGAAAAGGAGGGCGTGACGCTGACGGAGATCGCGCCCGGTGCGGACCTTGAGCGGGACGTCCTTGCGAAGATGGAATTCCGGCCGCGGATATCGGACGAACTGCGGCTGATGGACGAACGGATATTCCACGATAAAAAGATGAAAATAAGCTTTACGCGTTAATAAGGCTGGTTTATAGAAAAAAGGCGAAAGGGGTAATAAGAATGGCTGAAGAGCGAAAACATACCACGCTTTCAGGATACGAGCTAAAAAGGGCCTACACCGAGGAAGATATCAAGTGTGAAGACATAAAGGCGCAGCTCGGCGAGCCTGGACACTTCCCGTTTACGCGCGGCATCCGCGAGGAGATGTACCGCGACGGCAAACTGTGGACGATGGGCCAGTACGCCGGCTTCGCGTCCGCGGAGGAGGCCAACAAGCGCTTCCGTTACATCATCGAACAGGGCGGCACGGGCTTTTCCGTCGCGCTGGACCTGCCTACTCAGATGGGTTACGATTCCGACGACCCCATGTCGGAGGGCGAGGTCGGAAAAGTGGGGGTCGCTATCGATTCTTTGGCTGATATCGAGGCGTTGTTCAAGGGAATCCCCTTTGAAAAAGTACGCCAGATACGCACGACGGCGAACGCAAACTCGATAATCATGCTCGCCTTTTACGTAGCTTTCGCGAAGAAAAACAATATCGACCCCAATACGATCGGCTTCTTCCTGCAAAACGACATCCTCAAAGAGTACATGTGCCGCGGCACCTATATCTTCCCGCCCGCGGCCGGCGTCAAGCTCTCCGTCGACGTGCTGGAATACTGCGGCAAGCATCTTCCCCATTGGACGCCTATCGCGGTCTCCGGCTACCACATCCGGGACGCCGGGGCCACGGCGGCCATGGAGCTGGCGTTCACGCTGGCGGACATGATCGAGTACTACGACGCCGCTGTGAAGCGAGGAGTGGATATCGTTGCGGCCACGGCGAACAGCTACTTCTTCCTCGGCGCGCAGCTGGACTTCCTTGAGGAGGTTGCAAAATACCGCGCGGCCCGCCGCCTCTACGCGCGGATTATGAAAGAACGCTACCACGTGACGGCGGAGGAGCCGCAGCGCCTGAAGATATTTGCCTTCACAAGCGGCTCCGCGCTAACGGCGGAGCAGCCCATCAACAACGTCGTCCGCGTCGCCATTCAGACGATGGCGGCGGCGGCTGGCGGAATCCAGACCTTCCACGCCTCCTCCTATGACGAGGCGATCTCGCTGCCTACGCAGGAAGCCGTGACGGTCTCGCTGCGCACGCAGCAGATCGTGGGCTATGAGTCCGGCCTGACGGAGACGGTCGATCCGCTTGGCGGCTCCTATGCGGTCGAGGCGCTCACGAACGCTATTGAGAAGGAAGTCCTCGCCCTGCTTGAGACGATAGAGAAAAAGGGCGGAGCCATGAAGTGCATTGAGGAAGGCTTCCAGCAGAGGATGCTGGCGGACAACGCCTATAAGTATCAGAAGAGCGTGGACAATAAAGAGCGCATCGTCGTGGGCGTCAACGAATTTAAAGACGGCAAGCCCATAGAGCCCGCTCAGTTTACGGTTCCCGAGGATGTGGCGATCAAGCAGACGGAGAAGATCAACAAGCTGAAGGCGGAGCGCGACAACGACAGAGTGAAGCGCGCCCTTGCCGCCGTGGAGAAGGCGGCCCGGAACGACGAGAACTTGGGCGAGTATATGATCGAAGCGGTGAGCGCCTACGCGACGCTGGGTGAAATCTGCGGCGTGCTGAAAGAAGTTTACGGTAAATATACGCCGATGAAGATTTACTAAAAGGAAAAGGAG
>JAVVPF010000094.1 GCA_036655895.1 Cloacibacillus sp.
GGCGCGGCAATCGACGGCTACGACGTAAAAACCGCCGTGCGCGTACTGGGGGAGCAGATTTTAGAGGGGAGATAAGAGACGCCGCGCCAGCCCATTTCGGGCGGTGCGACTGGCTTTTTATTTTATCTAGTCTAGCGTAAGCAGGCCTTCCCGTATGGCGTATCTGGTCAGCTCAGCCATGCTGTCGTAGCCCAGTTTGTCCATCATGCGGCGTCTGTGCGTATCTACCGTGTTCTTGCTTATGGAAAGGGCGTCGGCTATCTGTTTTGCTGTGCGACCTTTCACCAGAAGCCGCAACACTTCGTTTTCGCGCTCCGACAGCGGCGATTTATCGGCCATACCACTTGTTTCAAGAAGCCGCAGGTAATCCTCCACAAGCACGGAGCAGACCTTCGGCGGAAGGCAGTAGTCGCCGCCGTAGACTGTGTGTATCGCGTCCACGACAAGCTCAGGTGAACTTTCTTTTAATATGTAGCCTTTGGCGCCGGCCTTGAGTGCCTCCGCGATGAAGCGCCTGTCGTTGTGCATAGAAAGCATTATTACGGCTGCCTGAGGGTTGTCCGCGCATATCTTCTGCGTCGCCGCGATGCCGTTCATATGCGGCATCGTAACGTCCATCAGGACGACGTCCGGCTTTATCGCGGCTATCGCGGCAAGCGCCTCCGTCCCGTCGGAGCAGGAGCCGGCAAGCTCTATGTCCGTCTCGCGCGCGAGCAGGCTTTTGAGCCCTTCTCGAAACAGTTCGTGGTCGTCCGCTATGAGAAGTCTTATCATTTCGGTTCTGCTTTCATTTTAAGCGGCGCCATAAGAGAGATCGTGGTGCCGTCTTTGTTTGAGATGAGCTGCATCTCGCCGCCTATGTGCAGCAGGCGTTCTCTTATGCTAAATAAACCCAGCCCGGAGGCTGCCTTTTTCTTTTTTGAGATCCCGCGTCCGTCGTCTTCGACGACCACCTGTATGCGCCCGGGGCCGCGGTTGATGCTGATGTACACCGTCGAAGCTGCGGCGTGTTTTATTACGTTTATAAGAAGTTCGCGCGTCATTCTGTAAAGGATGACGCAGACTGCGTCGTCCGCGGGAAAATCGTCGATGCTGCCGCGCGCCGTGACGTGCCATTTTATTGACTGCGGGGTCAGCAGGTTGTCCGCCAGCGCCTCTATGGCCGGGGTGATGCCGACCTCAAGGAGTATGGGCGGGCTCAGCTCAAAGATGAGCTCGCGGCTTTCGGTTATCATCTGCTCCGTCTCCACGATGGTTTTTTCGACGATGGAACGCGCGCCTGCCGGAAGGTCGAAGTTTTCTTTCAGCTTGCGCAAATCAAGAAGCTGCGCAAGCAACGAATGGCCTATCCGGTCATGGATGTCGTTCGCTATCTCGCGGCGCGTCGATTCTTCGCTCAGCGTCAGCTTCGTGGCAAGCTCGCGCAGCATGTTCCGGTACGAGGTGAGCGTATGTTCCTTCTCACGTAGCGCCATTTCGGATTTTTTAAGGACCGTACGGTCCAGAAAAACGGTGACGGCCCTCTCATTTGAAAGAGGGAAGGCTATCGCCTCAAGATATTTTCCTGTAGCTTTACTTTCATTTTCACAGTGAACCGCGTGTTTTTCAAGGAGGCACCGGACTATTATCTCCGACCAGCACGGCTCAACGCCGGCCCAGACGTCGGCAAAGGTCCTGCCGACGACGCCGTCGCGAGCAACTTTATTGACGTGTTCGTAAGCCTCGTTCACTTCAAGGAAACGAACCGCGGCCGCCCCCAGTTTGCTGACGTCGCCGTCCATCTGATATAGCGCGATGGGAATGAGGGTCTGCTCAAAAAACATTTTATCAAAAAAATCATTTGCGTACATTTTTTCCATCCCCTGCCTGCTTCGCATTACTTTAGCACAAGAGCGGGGCGGAGGGAAGTCAGGCATTGTCGGGTCTCGCTATGTGGACGGTTCGGTCGCAGAACCAATCATAGACCGTGTATTCTGGTCTGTTCTGCATACGCAGGCGCTCGATGCTGGTGCCTACGATAAAAAGAGGGCGCGCTGGATCTATAAGAGCCGAGCCAAAACCGCGCAGGACAGAGGCCGTCTCTTCAAGCTCTTTTTCACCATCCGTGGCAAGCACCAGCATCGTCCAGTTTTCCTGCTGCTGCGAGTCGATGTCGGCGTAGCCGGGGATATAGACGCGCCGGTTTGCTAAAAGAAAAAGATGGAGCCTGCCTATCAGATCCAATGTCTCGTTGGTGGAGCGTGCTCTGTGGAAAAAGAGCCTGTCCGCATCCTTCAATTTGAATCGGTCCGTGGGCTCCTGCTGTGACTTCCTGTAGAGGTCGAAGTCGTAGCGGCTGCGCAGCATCAAATCAAAACGCAGCTCCTGCGTAAAGGCTCCGCTTTCACGAGCCCAATCGTCAAGCGCCGCCTGCCCTGGCGCGGCGCAGCCGCGCGCTGCGACTCCCCATTTGGGGAACCTTTCAATCAGCGAACGTACGAGAGGATGTTCCTGCCATATGTAGGAGACAGTTCCGTTTTCGCGCACCCACAGTTCGTCACGCGCAAGTGCTGGGATGACGGGAAACCTTTCATCAACAGTGTATTCCTTGATGCCGTACTGCCCGATGAAGGCGTGTTCCATCAAGAGATAGAGCCTGTTGCGCCAAAGGGCCTCTTCTGGAACGAACGGACCGATATCG
>JAVVPF010000095.1 GCA_036655895.1 Cloacibacillus sp.
TCAAGTTCGTCTTTGAATTCCATGACGAGCTTCTTGAGGAGTTCGAGATCCTGCTTGCTTGCCTTTTCCGCGTCGATGGTTACGAGGGCGCGGGCTACTACTGACGCGACTTCATAACGTGTTGCGGGCTGTGCACCTTTGAATGCTAAAAGTAATGTTTAAGTAAATATATAATAGCTATTAGTAAACTATAAGTGGGTATTTAAGATGGCATATAGTATATCAATATCAAGAAAAACAGCTTTTTTGATTATGTTTTTTTGCGTCATATACACATCCAATACATACCTAACCCTATTTTTTTATAAAACTTTATAAAATGAGAATACACACATATAGCCACGAGCTAGTTTAGAGAAAAGTTTTTACTTTAATTTTTGTTACTGCTTCTGTTATTTTAGTAAAATTTCTCTAAAATTGCAGCGTTTTAATTTTAAGCAAATTTTTTTAGCAAATTTTTATATTTTGTGTTAAAATTTATCTAAAAGAAGGGGAGGGCGATAAATAAATGATTGCAGTTGAATTGATCTCTCTGGTACAAGATGTGATATCCAAGCATTGTGAGATGCAGAACGTAGAACTGAAAGCCGGAGAAAAAGGTTGTCCCAAATTGTATGATACTATTTCGGCCTTTGCCAACCAGTCAAATGGCGGCATCATTATTCTGGGTGTGGATCAAGATGACGATTATAGGATATGCGGAGTCTATGACCCTCAAGATATTCAGGTAAAAATTACAGAACAGGCAAATCAAATGAGTCCTGTGGTGCGACCGCTGTTCACCGTTGCTGAGTATGACGGTAAAATAGTTGTTGCGGCGGAAATAGCAGAATGTGACCTTTTTTCAAAGCCATGCTTTTATAAAGGGGCCGGTATAGTACGGGGTTCGTATATAAGAGTCGGCGATGCCGATCTGCACATGACGGAATATGAAATATACAGTTATGAGGCCTTTCGCAAAAAACAGAACGACGAGCTGAGAAGTATAGAACGCGCTGGAATTGAAACGTTGGATAATGCGGCTATTGAAGTATATAAAATAAATATCCGCAGTCAGAAACAAAATCTGGCGGGGCTTCCAGACAACCAGATATACGAGCTGCAAGGCGTCCTTAATAGCGGGACTGCCACACTTACGGGGCTCTTGCTCTTTGGGATATATCCTCAGGCCTTCTTACCGCAGCTTTGCATAACGGCAGTTGTTATTCCAGGAATTAAAATGGGAGAAACCGGAACCGATGGCGAGCGGTTTATAGACAACAAAAAAATCGAGGGACGGATTCCCCAAATGCTTGACGAAGCTCTTGCTTTTGTGCAAAGAAATATAAAAAATACAACGATTATAAAGGATGACGGTGGGCGGTATGATAAAGTAGAATATCCTTTAAAAGCTATCCGCGAGCTGATTTTAAACGCACTTGTTCATCGCGACTACAGCATTTTCACAGAAACATCGCCAGTTCGGATAATGATATTCAGAGATCGAATCGAGATAGAAAGTCCTGGGGGGCTGTATGGACGCCTCACAATAGACAGTCTCGGAAAGGTGGGCGGAGATACAAGAAATCCATATATTGCTGGTGCAATGGAGGTATTGATGAAGACTGAAAACAGGTTTTCCGGTATACCCACAGTCAGGCTTGAAATGCAAAAGCATGGATTGCCGGCGCCTAAATTTGAGAATTTGCGCGGCGCCTTTAAAGTGACGTTATATAACAATACCGAAAACCCAGCGCCAGATGTTGCTGAGGTTGGCTGGGATGACCCGACGCAACGGATAGTGGATTTCTGCGCCATTGCACGCACCCGAAAAGAGCTGTCCGCACAATTTGGTTTTGCTTCTTCCTCTTATTTCATAAAACGTTATGTTACGCCTTTAGTAGATAAAAATATTCTGCGTCTGACAAATCCAGAATCGCCCAAAAGCAAAAATCAAAAATATGTTGCAGAGAAAAAGTAGGCGACAAGATTTTCCACGTCGCCGCATAGCAAGAAACTACTCTGAATTCAAGCAGGGTCACCTCTAGGGGCTGCTCAACATTAAAAACAACAAAAACTCCCCTGAATAAAAAGCAGGGGAGTTTTATTTTTATGACCCGCGTGATATAGGCGCGGTAAAATTACTGTTTCGCCAGTTGGTCAACGCGCTGCTGGATAGTCGATATTTCGTTATTTATTGCGTTTATCTTTGATTCTTCTTCCGCCTTGTCCTTGCGGAGCTTATCTAGGCGTTTTAAGAGACGGTCTGTTTCCAGCTTCGCTTCTGCCGCTCCTTTATAAAGATCGCGGGGATCGTCATTAGCGACATCCCATACGAAGGTGGTATCTTTGCCGTCAGTTATTGGACTGATACTCGAAAGCATTTCAATGCGGGCCTGTTTTACTCCCTTTAAAAGATCTTTTCCTGTTTTTTCGTCAAATCTTGGAAAATAGACGAGCCCTTCTTTTTCACCTTGAAATTTGAAATTGAGACGCTTATCATAATCAACCGCTTTATAGGTTTTGTTGCCAAGCCGCATTTTTATCATAATATCAAACGGGCCTAGGTACATCGTTGGTCCGTTATTAATAAATTTGATTTGGATGGGAATCACTTCGTTTAGTCTAATCGCCCCCAGCAGTTTGTATTTATAA
>JAVVPF010000096.1 GCA_036655895.1 Cloacibacillus sp.
TAAAACGTTACTTCATGACTGTATTAAAATGATACGCCATCTGACCCAAAAGTCAAGCTAATGTAATATGTTAAAGCACGCGTATCACATGAGGCCCATCAGCTTTTGTAAAACAGTACAGCCAGCAGCTTTCACAGAAATATCTTTTATGCTTTTATTGCAGTTTTTACAAAAAATCAACGCTTGCCTACTTTCATGCCGACATCCTATAATACCCTCGGCGACCAGTATAATAAATGAATAAACTAGCCGGGTGGTGACAAAGAGTGTATCAAATAGCGCTTTGCGACGATGAACTTTCTGAATGTGCAAAAATTCAGGAACTACTGGAAGCATACAAAACTGCGCGATCCGACTGTGAGTTTACAGTACATCAGTTTACCTCTATTGACGCGCTGACAAACCATATCAGACAAACAGAAACATGTGACCTCCTGCTTCTTGACATATACATGTCGGAGCAAAACGGCATAAACTGCGTAAAAGAGCTACGAAAAGACGGATTAAGCTGTCCCGTCATTTTTATCACCGTCTCCAAAGAACACGCTGTGGAGGCTTTTGAAGTAGACGCAGCGCAGTATCTGCTCAAGCCAGTTGAACGCGAGCGCTTTTTTTCCGCAATGGATAAAGCGCTGAAAGAGACGGAACGAAAGCGGCGCAAATACCTTGCGCTGCAGGTGGACGGTGCACTTCGGCGTATAGCGTTGAACGACATAGCCTATTGCGAATCACACGGCAACTATCAGCATATTGTGATGACAAACGGCACAGAGCAGCGCGTGCGTACAACGCTCACCGCGCTCGCAGAGCTTATTGGCTGCGGTTCGGATTTTATGCGCGTGGGGATCTCCTATCTGATCAACATGAACCATGTGGACAGCCTGTCTTCAAAACTTATCATGTTTGACAACGGCAGAAAGATAAACGTACCAAGAGGAACATATCAGACGCTTAAGGAGCAATATTTCAGATTCTACTGCGAAAGGTAGGCAACAATTAAAATGCCTGAAAATTCATTTATTTTTGCACTGGCAAGAAATTCCATAGAAACCGTAAGCCTCATCCTTCTATTTCTTTTACTAGACATACCTCGCTTTTCATGGAAAAAAAGCTCTCTTCTTTACGGACTCTTTTGTGGCGCCTACATCGCCTTCTGCACACTCTGGACAATGGCCGACATGGAGAGCTACTTCAAATATGTCACGCTTTCCGTCTTTGTCGGCGCCCTTGCCTTTTTCCCTTTGATGAGCCGCGACAACCTATGGCAAGTTTTTTACAACCTTTCGCTGCAAATTTTTGTGATTATTTTTCAAATTGAATTCGGAATGTGGGGAGCAAAAGTCTGTTTTAACGAAAATCTGTGGGCCGACCTATCGCTGCGCGTCATCTCTCTGATTCTAGCCGCTTGGATATATATGCACTGGCTGCGCGCGCCTTATCGAGAGATCGCAGACAACTTGAAAGACGGATGGCAGGGCGTAGGGCTAGTCTCAATCGTCGGGAATTTGCTCATCATATGGTACTGGCGCGGCCCCGCCTTAGAAACTCTGCACGACATACAGGCACATCGTCTTTTACTCTGCATCTGGAGTCTGTTGCTCATTACGCACGTAATGATGATACGCACGATGTTGTGTATGCATAAGGAGATGCTCGCAAAACGTGAGAGTAGCTTGTCGGCCATAAACGCAGGACTCCTCAGACGCCAGCTTGAAATGACGGAAGAATCTGTCAGCGAAGCACGCAGGATACGCCACGACACACGGCACCACAACCTGCAAATTGCGGAATACGCGCGAAACGGCGAGACAGATGAACTGCTCCGCTATCTTAATCAATACGAAAAAGAGGCCGAACGCAACCTTTCAGTTAATATCTGCGACAACCGCGCCGCCAACAATATTCTGAACGCCTATCTGCGCAAAGCAAAGCAAAACGGCCTCAAAGTTGACCTTGACGTCGTTATCGAACGGGACATCCCCATCAAAGATACCGATATAGTGGCAATACTCGCCAATATCATGGAGAACGCAATCCGCGGCTGTCTCCGAGCGAAAAGCTCGAATCCGTTTATAAAACTTTCTATCGCCCGCAGGGCTGGAAAACTCGCGATACTGTGCCGCAACACGGCTGAGACGGATATACCCTTTGAATACGGCCGGCCAAAGTCCAGAGACGGCGAGGGAGTCGGCATTTTAAGCATACTGCAAAGCGCGAAATGTTACGGCGGCGAGACCGACTTACAAAACGTGGACGGAATATTCACCTGCCGGGTGCTGCTCAAAGTTCCAAAAGCAGAAAATATCCCGGGATGAAGCGCCAATCATCCCGAAAAAATGCGCTCTATCCCAAACCTCCGCGTCATTTGAGGTTTTCTTGGTATACTCATGCGTAAAATACGCCGTGGGTGAGATTCGAAAATAGGGGGGATTAGCTTAAGCTTCGCCGACGCCGCAAACGGCATTTAACTGTTTTTAAATCCAACACGGAGGTGTTCTTCTTTGCATAAACTACAAGGCAATAAAATCTTCTGGACGCTGACATTGGCACTCTTCCTGGGCGCAGCGCTTTT
>JAVVPF010000097.1 GCA_036655895.1 Cloacibacillus sp.
CGTTTTCTTTTGAATCCGGGGATAGCGTCGTAGACGCATTCTCTGACGTTGACATGTAAAAAGTCCAGAGCACAGCCGCCGTCTTCCTCTGTTTCGCGTATCATTCCCATGCGCAGCAGTTCTTCGGCAGCCGCAAGCGCCGCCTCAGCGCCCGTTTCCGCCGCCGCGGCAAGGTCTTCCGCGCAGACGGGGCCTCCGAAGACGGAGAGCAGGTCAAGTATCTCACGCTCTTTTTCGGACAGCTCGGCCATGCGTGCCATTATCAGCCCGCGAAGGCCGCACCGGCAGTCCGCGTCTTTATTTTCGGCAAGCATCTTTGTCATTTCGACAAGCAAAAGCGGCATTCCCTCGCTTTCTCGGACAAAATAGCCTTCGCCTTTTTCATTTATCAATGAATCAGAAAGCAGCAGCCGGCAATACTGCATTATTTCGTCTCTAGTGAAGGGCGCAAGCGGGAGGATGAGCAGGGAATGAGGCACGGCGGGCTTTACCCCGTAGAGTGTACGGGCGATCGTTTCCGCGCTCTGCGGCCTGCTTGTCATAAATACTGTCGTCTGCGTCCTGAGTTCCGCGATGAATAGGCGCAAAAGCTTCATTGAAAGCGCGTCGAACCAGTGCAGGTCCTCGAAGATAAAAAAGGCGCGGCGGCCGCGGCTGAGCCGCTCCGCAAACCGAGCCAGTATACGTGCTATGGTGAGCGTTTCCCTGCCGCGCGGCAACAAAACGGCACAATAATTTTCACACTTTGCAAGTTCGTAAAAATATCTGGAAAGCACCGATATGTCCTCTGCGGGCGGCGTCATGCCGCTCTCGCGCAGTCTATTTACAAGTTGGGATACGATGTTCTCCCAAGCGGAGTAGGCAAATTTTTCCCCGACGGCGACGGCCGAGGCCGTAAATACCGGCGCGTCTTCGCCGGACATTGATCCCACGGCGCGCCGTACGAGAGCCGTCTTGCCAACTCCGGCCTCGCCGTGGATGAAGTAAAGCTGGAGCCGACCCTGTTGACGCCGCGCCGTATCCGCAAGTTTTTTAAGTTCAGCGCAGCGTCCGCAGAATATCTCATCCGCGTGCCATCTCCTGTCCGTGAGTTCAAGCGCCGTCTGTTCGGCAAAGGCGCGAAGAGCTGGCCCCGGAGGAACTCGCGCCTCCGACATCAGACGCGCGCAAAAAGTTTCGTACAGGCAGACCGCTTTCGCCGCCTTGCCCTGCGCAATATGGCTCTTCATGAGTTCAAGCGCGGCTTCTTCGTCAAACGGGTCAAGCCGCAGCACGGCGGCCAGCGCCTCCGCGCGGGATTTTTCTTCCACGGCAGAGGCGGCGGCCTTATCCCAGAGCCAGCGGACGAGCCGCTCTCGTACGCGGCCCGCGGCATAGGCCAGCCACTCGTCGAAATCCGGCAGCGTAAGCGACTCAAAGCCGCAAAGCGGCTCGTCAAACACCACCGCAGGCGTTTCGCAATCGCGCAAAGTGCATAATTGATCTACGTCTGTCGTATAATTTTTTAGAAAAAGGCGCCCGTCGCAGGCCTCGAAATTCTCCGGCAACAGCTTGCGCAGCAGATAGACGGCGTTTCTCAGGCTGCCCGCCGCCTGACGTTCGCTGCTGTCGCCCCAGAAGAGGCACTTCACCTTTTCCACGGGGCGCGGCCCCTCAATGGCAATGTAAAGGACGACCGCCTCCGCCTTTTTAAATGGCAGAGCGACCCGCGCACCGTCTTTTTCCATATAGACCTGTCCAAGAAGATGCAGCTTAAGCGTCAACGCAAACGCCTCCATCCCGTCTTTCAAGTTCACAATATCCTGTCCGTTATCACATTATAAAAGCAAAGACGTCAATAGGACATCAAAAATATGTCAAGAGACAAATTTCACAGCACTAAGGCGCTACGCCTGACCAAAAATCCGCCGCCTGTTTTTACAGATCTTTCACCGGAGGTGATATATACTGCCCACAACGAGAACATGAGAAATAAAACGCGGGGATGGTGACAGAATGTGAGATATTCGGTGATTTTCGTAATACTGATAGCGGCCTCATCAATAATGATAGAGGACTCTACGTTGCGCTATCCGCTGTGGTTTTCGATATTTTTCAACTCGCTGATGACAGCCGCAATCTTCAATTTGCTCTGCGCTGGCCGCATACGGCGCACCTACGCCGCATGCGCGAAGCACAAGGCGCTATCGCTGCGCATGATGTTCTTTACGCTGCTCATATACACGCTCTGTTTTTTCAGCACGGAGCGGATAGGAGCCTCAAACTATAACTCCTTTTATTTTGCGGGAAGTGCAATCTTGGGCCGCTGGTTCATGAAGGCGCGCGGCGCGGCGCGAAAAGCAAACGCGGGAGCGGCCGCTGCGCTCCTTGTTCTGTGCGCAGACTACGGCTTTTATATCTGCGCTGGGGCCGACTGCGCGGCGGCGCGCATGTCCGGGATATTCTGGGCCGTCATTGGAAGCGCAAGCGGATATTTATATGCGGTCGATTCGTCAAAGCTGGCAAAGCTCGCGGCGCTTTCGGCAAACCAACTGCTTGCGCTGAGGTTTAACCTGCTGCTTGTTG
>JAVVPF010000098.1 GCA_036655895.1 Cloacibacillus sp.
TTGCGCGCAGCAAAATAAATCCCTGTTTTACGGGGACTGTTCCAGAAAAGATCGCAAGCGCGTCCCTTACGCAAAGGGGCGCGCTTGTTTTTGCTTAAAGCCAAAAAATTACTTCTGAAACTTTCTCGCGATATCCATGATCTCTTTACCGAGATCCTTTTCAAACTGTGAGTAGACCTTCTTGGTCGCCTCTACAAAGGGCTTCTTCTGCTCCGGCGTCCCGCTGCTGCTGTTTAAATACCTGAATTCCGTCGGTCAAGACAGAGAGCTGTACGCCTCAACTCTCTCCATTCTGCTAAACAACAAAATGCGGAACCTTAAGGCAGAAGAACAGCATGTACTACATCTGGCCTCTTTTTTCGTTCGGCGCATCGATCATGCCGTCATCGCCGGGCTTTTGGGGAAAAGCGAGGCGAAAATTCCCGAAATACTGGACGTTCTTGTCCAGTGCGCCCTGGCGCGAAAAAACACCCACGATAAAATCGCCCAATACATGGAAACGATGTCCGGCGACCAGGGAAGCCGCGGCGACGACATTCTGTATCACTACCAGCAGGCCAATAACCGGGCCATGTATTTGAAACAGCAAATACGCAAGCTTCGCTCTCTCATCAATCTTGACGTGGAATTTCCAGAATTCATCAGCGACATATCCACAAGCTACATTAAAGACATAGAAAAAGAGCTTGCCGGCGGTAACATACCAAACGACGTAAAGTATGAATTCTATCTCATGAAAGGAAGCTTTGAAATCAAGACCTGCGACTATGCCGCCGGCATCCGTAACATCAAACGGATATTGGAATACGACAGCGACGTTGCGCGGCAGATCAAGGCGCACAAACAGATGGTTTATTACGCCTACCAGCTCCGGCATCCCCAAGCCATGTATCAGAGTATCATCGCGGCGTTGAGTCTCGTTAAAAATTACGGCGTCGAGGAGGAGCGCGCAGACATCCTGAAACTCTTTGGCATGTACAGTATTATGGCGGGTGAGCTTGACAATGCCGCCAACCTTTTGGAGCAAAGCTATAACCTGTTCCGCTCCAAAAAACCCGGCAGCCAGACGCTATATAATATTGCGTGCGTCCTTAACTACCGGGCCTCGATAGAAAAATACCAGGCGAACTATCCCGCCACCCTGAAATATTATGTAAAGGCGATCTCCATCTGCGAGGAAAACGGCATTATGAACGGCCTCTCCGTTTTCTACACGAACATGGGACAGGTCTTGTACAAGCTGGACAGGCAGGAGCGCTCCAAAGAGTATTTCATGAAATCCGAAAATCTCTACCATAACATACACACGAACTGGAGCCGCGCCTTAACCGAGTCCTACCTGGCCCTTATCCACTTCAACGAGAAAAACTACCGCGCCAGCGCCGCCTATCTGTCTCAGTCGCTGGTGCTGGCGAATAAGCTGAAAAATGTTTACGAGAGCACCTACAATTACTGCGTGGCCCGGATCATCAGAAAAGAGGTGGCATACGATGAAGACGTCCGCCGCCATTATGAGAACGTGTTAGGGCAAGATTTTGACTATTACGACCGAAAAGCGGAGGCGGGCTTTCGGATCATGAACATCAACGATCCTCAACTGCGCTTGCTGCGATTCGCCGGCTGCAGGTGCCGACTATAAGATCTGTTTGACGTCAAAGCAAACTTTGCCCTCTTCCGTGACAAAGCAGGGAATCCCGATGGAACCGTTTTTCTTTGCTTCGTCAAATTCTGCGCGGCTGTCGCGCAGCCGTACGAATTCTTTGAGGTTGGCTATGCTGTCGTCGAAGTTTCTGAACTCGACCACCAGCTCCGACGCGGCGATGTGTTGCAGCGCCGCGCGCACATCAGGGCAGTTTTTTGTTCCGTACATGACAGTCGTCATCTTCATTTCCTCCTTATATCTCGCAATGGTGGAATTTTATTCATCTCAATCGCCGTTTCGGATGTCTATCAAAACATCTATCAAGGATGGATCCGGCAGAGCGCCTAAAAACCCCTTTGCATAGCGTTCATACAAATCCAAATCCAATCCCCTTAGCGCCTCCCGTGCCTCTTGTCATTGGGGAAATTCAGCGGCGTCCAGAGTGTTTATCAAAATGTTGTCTTTTGAGGAGAGGTTAACGGCGTTTTTAAGTTTGTGTCATATCAAAAAAATACTCATATCTCTTCTCATTCCATAAAGAACGGCGCTTAACTTGAAAGTAGGAGCATAACAGCTCTGTATTTTTTAAGCAAATTTTAAGCATAAAAAATACAGATCAACTGCTATTTGAAAAAAGCTAATTGATTCTTATTCTATAAACATGGAATCTCCGAAGGAAAAGAACCGGTAGCGCTTCTCCACCGCTTCTCGATAGACGCGCATCATCGTCTCATAGCCACCGAAGGCGGAGACAAGCATCAGCAGCGTGCTCATCGGCAGGTGGAAGTTCGTTATCAGGGCGTCTATCACCCGGAAACGGTATCCGGGGCTGATGAAGAGCTTCGTATCGAGCACACCGGGGACGATTTCGCCGTACCGCTGCGCGAAGGACTCCAG
>JAVVPF010000099.1 GCA_036655895.1 Cloacibacillus sp.
CTGGTCGTTTTGCCCAGATATGCCTCAAACATCAGAATAGGTATGCTCCATGTAAATAGCGCGATGATAAGCGCTATCATAAACGGCATCCCGCCATACATTGCGGCAACTCGCGGGAAACGCCACATAGCGCCCGTACCTATCGTCATACCAATGGCTGAGATAATGAACCCCCACCTCGAGCCCCATGACTGAGTTTCATTTGCACTCATATTTTTCGCCCCCTTATCCGAACTCACGAAAATATCAAATTGGGATGAAAGCAAAAACTTCCATCCCAGTTACCACAAACAAGATTTAGCGATACAGGTCAACTAACTCTTCTTCACGTCCAACCTTTAATACGTCGCGCAGATACTTTATGCTGCGAATACAGGCGTCCATCTGTTTTGCTTTCGCCTCTTCCAAAGTGTCGTTTTCCATATCCCATTCTATTTCAAAAGTGATCTTGTCGGTGGGAGATACTCTGCGGATAAGGTCTACGACCTTCTGCACATCTATATCTCCGTCGCCGATAGCGACTCCGTGGAAACGGGCGCCGTACTGGTCTCTGGAAAGCTGATGGTCGCAGAAATGGTTGCATATCGCGCGCGGCGCTAATTTTTCCACCGACACCTCAGGACCTTCAAGCACGCCGAATGAATTGACCGTATCGACGCACACCTGCACCAGAGGATGATTGACGCTGTTGACAAGCCACAAGATCTCGTCTGAATAGGTCTCGGTGTGGTTCTCAATGGCGATGGGGATATTATATTTTTCTATTATCGGGAGCGCTTTCTTTATTTGATCGTAGATAGCCGCAAGCTGCTTCATAACGGTAGGCTGGAAACAGCTGCCATAAAGCGGCGCTTCCCTGCGGATATCCAGGCTGAACTTCACAAGCTCAGCTCCAATTTTTGAAGCGACAGTGACGGCGCTTTCAAAAGTTTCATTCAGGCGGGTATCGAATTCTTCATCAAGAGAGCAGTTATATTCAAGATAAAGGCCGTGGGCTTTGGCAGCGGCGGCAACTTCCGCAAGGCGCGCGTCGTCTTTGGTCTCCAGGTCGGCGCCGGTAATGTGAAGGCCGTCAAGCCCCCATTCGACCGCCATATCCATAAGCTGCATAAGGTTGATTGCCTTAGGATATGGATCCGCCTGAATACCCCAGTTCTGTCCAAGTCCCCACAGGTGAAGGGTGTAGCTATGCATTCCCAGTCTCATTTTGCGCATAAAAATCCCTCTCTTCATGTTAGTATGAATAATATTCTGTGCGTTTAACTCTTGGTCTTTACAATGCCAATTATAAAGAATAATTTTCGTCTTGTATATTCAATAAAAAATTAATTTCTTATGGTATAATCTTTAATATAAATTAACAGATATCATTACCATCTTGTTTATTAACTAAGGATACTCTATACTTGCTTAGTCTGAACTTTTGTGCCATATAAAGTGATTTTTGTCTTTACAACGTGCTTTGTCATTTTTTCAATTATTATTATTTCATTTGAGGATGGCTTAATAAAATGAAAAAGAAAATCATTTTGGTTGACGATCACAGATTATTTTTAGAGGGAATGGCCGGCATCCTTTCCGGCGTAGAGGGCATTGAAGTGGCAGGGCGTGCCGACACAGGGAAAAAAGCCCTGGAAATGATCCGTTCAGTTGTGCCCCAGATGGTAGTGGTCGATATTACGATGCCAGAGATCAACGGCATTGAACTTACCCGAATCGTAAAACAGGAATTCCCCGACATCAAAATTTTAATACTTTCCATGCACCTTGACAGGCGCATGATAATTGAAGTTCTAAGGGCCGGCGCCGACGGATACGCTCTTAAAGAGGCCGAGCCGGACGAGGTGATCATGGCAATAAATATCGTCTTATCGGGCCTTATGTATTTATGCCCCAAGGTCGCCACAATTCTGATACGCGATTATATCCAAAGACTCAGCGTTCCCGACGCTCCGGAAAAATTAGACGTGCTTTCAACAAGAGAAAAAGAGGTCCTCAACCTTATATCCGACGGAAAGAGCGCAAAAGACATCAGCACAACTTTGTGCATCAGCAGAAACACCGTCGATGTCCACCGGCGCAATTTAATGCAAAAACTAGGCTGTGAAAACTTAAACGAACTCACGCGTTACGCCATGCGAGAGGGGCTGATGAATTTTGATAAATAATGATTTTCAGGAACAAATGCTGGACGCTATCTTTCAAAGCATCATCGACCCTCTGGCTATCTGCAGGATAGTGGAAACTGCCGATGGGAATGGCAAAGATCTCGTCTATGTGAGAGTCAATGACGCCTATGAAAAAATCAATCACATGAAAAGAGAAAACCTTATCGGCCAGCTTTACAGTTCAGTATGGGAAAACGACATCGAAGACTGGGGCGGCGTGATGATAAAAGTAGCGGAGACTGGAACTACCGGTTTCGGCGTTGAATATGGCAATGATATAAAGTCAGGTTTTTTTGAGGCGGAAAGCCGCGTCGCTCCTGGCTTTT
>JAVVPF010000100.1 GCA_036655895.1 Cloacibacillus sp.
CAAAGCCCAGCCCAAAGGTATCACAAAGGAGCTTGAGGGCGAGAGCAGCACGCCGCAGGTCCTAACCTGGACGGCGACAAGCGATGAGCCGGATTATGATAAGCTGGCCCAGCTCTTCGCGCTTGTTGGCAGCGGATATATGAACGGTGCTGCGGTCTATGCAACGAACGCGTTCATTTGGAGCAAGCTTGCGCTTATCAAAGACACAACGGGCCGTCCGATATTTATACCTGACGCCTCCGCCGGAGCAATCGGACGCATCTTCGGTGCACCTGTCTATGTTGAAGACGGAGTCCCGGCCAATGCTATGATTCTTGGCAACGTTCGTGCGGGCTACCGCATGAATGTGTCAAAAGAGCTCGTGATAATGGAAGAGGACAAGCCGACCTCACAGCGCACCAACTATGTAGGTTACATGATGGTTGACGGTGCCCCGATAACAACGAAGGCGTTCGCATACTTAAAAAAATCAGCGTAAACGTGAGTCCTGAATCTGCCGCGTTCAGCAAGGCCGCTCCTGCTGACGCGGTATTCACGTTTACAGGCGGCGGCTTGACGCTGACATCGCTGAAGATAGGCGGCACGGCGGTCAATGCGGCGAACTATACCTTTACAGATAACGTCCTGACGCTGACCAGCGAGTATCTTGCAACGCTGGCCAACGGCGATAAGACGTTCAATCTGGTGCTGAACGGCGGCAGCTTCGCGCTTGTTGTAACGGTCGGCGATTAAACTATGCCGCTGACTCTCGCACAGGTTAAAGCCTATCTGCGGGTCGGAGATGATAACGACGACGTCGAGATTCAAGCGAGTCTCGACGCCGCCGTTATTTATCTTAAAGGCAAGACGGCCAAAACGAAGCGCGTGGTCGGTGAAACGGAAACTGCCATAGAAGATGACGCCTTGTTTCAGACGGCCCTAAAGCAGATGATAGCGCATTGGTATGAAAACCGTGACGTTATAAAAATTGGTACCGGCGTAGCGGATACGCCACATACAGCAGATATGATCATCGGGCATATCCAGATTTGCGGTGATTACATATGAACCCGGGGAAGCTGAATCGGCATATTCTTTTGAAGGGTTTGCAGACGATCAAGGATGAGGGCGGCGGCTCACAGGAGATACATCTAATCAAAAAGAACTGCTGGGCTTCTTTTCGCACGATTCGAGCCTATGGCGAGATGCTGGCTAACAGAGATCTGAATGTTTGTCTTGTAGAAGTAACGATACGCGCTGACTCACGCAAGGACTTTACGCCTCATCGTGGGGATATAGTCGAATGCGGCGAACGTGTTTTTGATGTGGAGAGCGTATCACTGCCTGAAAAAGGATATGTCGTTATGATTTGCAGGGAGGAATCATAATGTCAGACAGGATAGAAGTTGAATGGGCGGACCGCTGTAATATAAAGTTAAGCCGTTCTTTAATATCCATGTCTAAAGAGATTCAGGAAAAATCTGCAAACGCTCTGCGTCAAACGGCAGAAGAGATAAGGGCGGAAGCGCGCTCAAAAGCACGTGTCAAAACCGGTAATTTGAGAGATTCAATAGTAAAGACAGTTCGCCGCCGTAATAATTCTATTGTTGCAAGGGTGTTTGCTGGTTATCCAAAGTCTGGAAAAGCACATAAAACCAGCACTAAAAAGCAGGCAGCCGGCTCTCGTGATTATTATGCCTTTGCTGTTGAATATGGAACAAAGCGCAGTCGTTCATATCCGTTTTTAAAGCCTGCGGCCAACAAACTGGAAGACCGAGCGCTTGAGCGCATTGACGCAATCGTCAACCGGGAGCTGAATAAAATATGAGCAGCTTTGATATTGTTGTAGAAATAAAAAATACGCTTGCAAGTGTTCACGGAATCACCGACGTGTATGATTCCCTCATTACCCCCGACAGTGCCGCCAAGGTAAAGAGCCCATATGCCTGTATTGGAGAGTTTAGAAAAATGCAGGGACGTGTCATGGATACTTTAGAACAAAAATGTTTTGTCGATGTTTTTATTTGGACAAAGTATAAAGGTAAAAAGCAGTGCATGGAGATCGCGGACGCTTTTGAAAAATCTCTGTCTGGTGTAAGTAGGGATTATTTTCTGGAAGAAGCCTACTTTGATTATGACGAAGAATCAGGCTGGTCTTTGGCACAAATTACCATAAAAACATATATGGATTAGAAAGGATGATAAAGCATGAGTAAGATAGCGTCAAAGAATTCACTTGTTATGATTGAGGTCACCAGCACACCTACAACATTGCTCGCTTGTAAGGATTGGGCTCTTAATACCTCCCGCGGAACGATAGACGTTTCAAGCATAGATTCCGAGTGGAAGGAATATCTTACAGGTCAGATCTCGGCCGATGGCAGCGTTACAGTCTTTTATGACCC
>JAVVPF010000101.1 GCA_036655895.1 Cloacibacillus sp.
AGCGTCCTTTTCAACGGACAGGATATTACCGGCAAAGAGCCCAATGAGATCGCGAAACTTGGCCTGGTAAGGACCTTTCAAAAAACTAATATCTTTGCCGAAGTTTCCGTTGAAGACAGCGTAAAAATAGGATTCAATCTTCATCGGCATACAGGCCTGCTTGATATTTTGTCCCACAATTCTAAAATGAAATCTGAGATGAAGGATGTCGCTCAAAGGTCCGAAGAACTTCTGAAGTTTACCGGCCTTTATGAGTGGAAAGAACACCTAGTCAAAAACATCCCCTATGGTAAACAGAGAATGCTCTCTGTCGCTCTCGCTCTTGCGACGGAACCAAAACTGCTGATGCTCGACGAGCCGGCCACGGGGCTTAATCCGGTCGAGACCAAAGAACTGATTGAGATCATCCGTAAGATAAGAGATCTCCTCAAAGTGACTGTTTTTTTGATTGAGCACAATATGGGGCTCGTCGTTTCTATTTCAGACAGCCTTGCGGTACTTTGCAACGGAGAAAAACTGACAGAGGGCGGCCCAAAAGAAGTTGCTAACGATCCCAGGGTCATTGAAGCCTATCTCGGCAGGGGGTATAAAGAGCATGTTTCTTAAAGTTGACGGATTGTGCGCGGGTTATGGCAGAACTGACGCGCTTCACGATGTCTCCATGCAGGCGGAAAAGGGTTCTATCGTTACGCTTATAGGCGCAAATGGCGCGGGCAAGAGCACCTTTATGATGTGCCTTTCGGGAGTTTTGAAACCCAGCGCTGGAACTATAGAGTTTGATGGGCGTCAGATACAAAAGATGTACCCTGAGCAGATCGTAGCGGCCGGACTTTCACAGTCCCCAGAGGGACGCCGTATGTGGCCGAGTATGACCGTTCAGGAGAATCTGGAAATGGGCGGAGTTTCGGTAAAAGATCCCAAGGTATTAGCCGAAAGACTTCAGCAGTCTTTTGTTAATTTCCCCAAACTGGCGGACAGGAGAAAGCAGCTTGCCGGCAGCTTGAGCGGCGGTGAACAGCAGATGCTTGCGATAGCTCGGGCGATGATGTCTGGGCCTAAACTTCTTTTGCTTGACGAACCGTCTTTGGGACTTGCTCCGATAATAGTGGATAAGGTCGTAGAAATCATAAAAAAGATAAGAGACGACGGAACGACTGTGATATTGGTTGAACAAAATGCATTTATGGCTCTTTCCATAGCGGATTACGCCTATGTTCTCGAAACCGGAAGGGTCGTCCTCTCCGGAAAAGGGCCTGATTTGCTGAAAAACGACGAAGTGCGTAAATCCTACCTTGGTGTGTAGGAAGAAAATAAGCGGAGGTGTTTTAGTGTGAAGAAATTAGTTTCGTGTTTTATGGCGGCAATGTTGGCGGTTGGTGTGTGCGCGGCGGGAGCCAATGCGGCGATACCGAAGGGCCCGATCAAAATTGGCGTGGTAGTTCCCACAACAGGTCCTATCGCGTACGACGGCGGTCTCGCTCTGAACGGCATTAAGATGGCGGCAGACCAGATCAATGCAAAGGGCGGCATCAAAGGCAACAAGATCGAACTGAAGGTGGAGGACAGCGCAAACGTCCCCGCGACAGCAGTCGCCGCTATGGAAAAGCTCGTAGGAATGCAGAAAGTGACTGCTGTTATCGGTGACTTTGGAAGCTCCTGCACTCTTGCCATGATGGATGTGGCAAAGAGATCAGAGACTCCTCTTATCACCCCTGTTTCCCTTGCGCCTAAAATCACTGAGATGGGCAACAAATGGATGTTCCGCGGCTGCGACAACTCCGCCATGATCGCCAAGGCGTTCACGAAATGGGCCGTCAATGATAAAAAAGCGAAAAAATGGGCTTATATCGCCATAAACACGGACTACGGACGCGGTTCAGTCGAAGCTTTTAATAATGAACTTGCAAAACTGGGCGGCAAAGCCGTCTTCACCGAATACTTCAATCAGGGTGAGACGGACTATTATCCCATCGTCACCAAACTTAAGGCTTCCGGAGCGGACGCGCTGTGCCTCTTTGGCGAAACCGTCGACCTTTCCAGAGTCGTAGCCCAGTTCAACGAAATGGGGCTTGGCGGCAAAATGCTTATAATGGACCCTACCAGCGGTACGTTCAATGAGAAATTTGTTGAACTTGCGAAGAAAAACGCAAATGGTATAGTTGGCGCAAGCCGCTTTAT
>JAVVPF010000102.1 GCA_036655895.1 Cloacibacillus sp.
CGCAAAGGTGAAGAATTCTCCGCTTGTTGCGGAAAGAGTTTTAAGGATCATCACATCTTTTGCGACTTTGGCCTTCAAAGCCGCCCCTGTCACTTCAAACGCTACCGCGGCCACGTTGTCGACTTTCTGAACGACGGCTTCCATTATCGGCAGAGCCGCGATGTCCTCTGATTTGATATACGTTCCTTCCGGCAGCTTGACTAGCTTGATGGCGCTTGTGGAAGCTGACGCGATGACGTTTGGGGCAAGCACGGCGTTGCCGTCTTTGTTGAAAGCTATGTCAGAGGCCGTTATGCCTTCAGCATTCAGATTCTTGGCCGCCTCCGCCTTCTTCTCAGTTTTTTCTTCTTCGGTGGCTGTCTTTGGGTCAATTGCTATGACTTCCGGCCTCAGAAGTTCGACGTTCTCTGGTTTGTCTGTGATTACAGGCGCTACAGGCTTCGTTTCGGATTCGTATTTCGTCACCACGTTGACATACTTCTCGCCTTCGATTTTAGCGGTGATTTTATAGTCCGCACCGCCCTCTGTCAGCATGATGACAGCTTTGCCGTCGGAGGCGCAGTCTTTGCCGCCTTCCGGCTGGGTTCCGTATAGTCTGCCGAAGGACACTCTGTCGAGAACTTTAGCGGAACCTTTCGAGCTCTCTATTTTATTGCCCTTCAGGTAAAATGTGCCGGCCATTCTGTGGTAAACGATTTTTTTGTAATCTTCAGGAAGATTTTTGAAGGTGTTGTTTTCCACATAGACGGAGCCCATTTTTTCGCCGGGAGGAGTCGCCCATGTATTGTTTCCGATCAAGTAGGTGTCGCCCTGCGGCGTGTCGAAGGTGTTGCCGCTTATCATTATGTTGATTGTGGGCATCGTGTCGCAGAAGACTGTGTAGCAGTTTTTGAAGGTGGAATTTTTGACCGTGATGTTTTGTTTCTGCGGGCCGTTGAAGAAGAGCGCTCCGCCGTTTCCGGTAATTTTTCCGTCGCCTATATCATTGGCTTCAATTGTGCAGCCGTCCATCGTAAACGCTGAGCCCCAGACTTCAACGGTTTTATTTGCATTACCATTGCTGGCGTTATACGAATTATAGTTGGGAAGTATCGTCAAGTTTTTGAACGTTACGCCACTGCCAAGCACGTGGACCGTGCTCTGCAGACCGACCATTCCGCCCAAATTATCAGAGTTCACATCAACGTCGCAATAGACCGCGGCGCCAGGAGTCTTGCCTTCAACGATTACGTTGTCCTGGCTCAGCACCCATGTGAAATCGGGGTAAGAAGGGTGCTTGCCCTCTCGTATGACAAGCGGCAGCTTTACTTTGCCGTACACCTCTATCGTGCAGCCTTTTGTGACGACTGTTGAATCCGGTTTTGTTACTTCTTGGATTTGCTCCGCCGTTTTGTACTCAGTACTCCCTATTTTGAAAAAACCGTCCTCGGCGTTTGCCGCGACGGCTGGCGCAAGGAGTGCCGCGGCTATTGCTGCGGCCGCAAAAAATGATGCCAATATCTTTCCATGTCTTTTCATTGCTTTACAGCTCCTCTCGATTTGTTGTGGAAAAACTTTCTGCGGTGCTGCCTGTATCTGTCGCGCTCACTCCTTTGTCTGCGGGATTTCCGCCTTTTTTTGTTACGGCACACCTGCGAACCGCATAACATAGACGACGGACAATGCGGCGGCACACGTACACGCGCCCCTGCGGCGGCGTCATATCCGGCGTCTATGACAGATGCGTTCGTTTTTACTGCCTGCTTTGATTTGCGGCAAAACAAAAATATATGATGACCTTTGTATCGTTAAACTGTCCTAATTATATGAGAGGAATTTATTTTGTCAAGTATAAATGTCATTTTGACACTTTTAATTGCTTTTTATCTTTTGGTGTTGGCGGTATGTTGTTTGAGTGAGGTGAATACTGGGATGTCTGTGGGAAAACGAATACGCTCGCTTAGAGCAAAAAATGGGATCGCGAATCAGGAGGAGCTAGCCTACTTGCTGGGGACCGCAAGACAGACTGTTTCGTCATGGGAACGCGACATTTTTTTGCCGGACGGCGCAAATTTGATGAAGCTGTCAAAGGTGCTGAATACCTCTATCGCATATATCTTGGGAGAGACGCTGACGCCCGACAAGGACGACAAGGGCGCAGAGC
>JAVVPF010000103.1 GCA_036655895.1 Cloacibacillus sp.
CCTTCCGTAATAACGGCGGAAATCGCCGGCATTAATCTTATCATTATAATACAGGAACTTCACATCAGCAAAATCATCTTGCGCCATGTCGATTTGAAATAAACGGACATCCTTCACCTCACGCCGGCGGACTTATTTGCATTCGTTGTTGCTTAGGTATTTTGACCGTGGATTAATATGTTATAAAATGGATAATATCATCAGCTATATAAATATGTTGTGACAGGGAGGGTATTTGCATGAAGATTTTGCTTGCGGTGGATTTCAGTCAGATCGGGCGCGAGGTGGCGTTCCGGGGGTATCATTACGCGCAGCAGCTGGGCGCGGAGGTGACGTTCCTCCATGTCGTCTCCGCTATTTCAAACTTCGTTGAGAGCTACAACCTGCACTTTTTCATCACGCCGGAGGCGCGCAGCACCGAGGCGAAGGTGAAAGAGGCGGCGCGCGTTCAGCTGAAGCACCTGATAGACGACGTGCGCGGTCATTACAGCGACATGCCCGAACCGCGCTGGGACGAGCGCGTCGAAGTGGCGGGAAGCCCCGGCTCTGAGATAATCCGCATATCCGAGGCGGAACACTACGACGTCATCATCATCGGCAACAAAGGCTACAGCACGGTCGAACGAGTGCTGCTAGGAAGCACGGCCCTCAAAGTGATAAACTCAGCGAAATGTTCCGTCTGGCTCTACCGCCATACCGACTATGTCACGCACGAGGCGCCAGCCGACGAACCTCTCTCCGAAAAAATATGGGACAACAAAGACCCTCTGCCGTCGATTTAAGCGCGCGGCAAGCCGTCGTTCAAAATATTTACGCGGAGCCTTGCGGCCCCGCGTTTTTTATTTTATAGGAGCTACCTGCGGCAGGCGGCGCGCTATATATTTTTCCAGCGCTTGAACCCCTTGCCCACGACTTCGTTTGCCTCCGTCAGCACCATGAAGGAGCCGGGAAAATGTTCCGCGAGGAAACGCTTCAGCTCCACCGCCTGTTTCTGTGAAAGCAGCGCCATCAGAGTGTAGCCGCCCTTGCGTGAATAGCCGCCCTCGCTTGCCAGCATCGTGCAGCCGCGCCCCAGCTTTTTGTTTATGAAGCTTACGACGGCGTCCGCGTCGGAGGCGATGATGAAGACGAGCTTGCGCTTGTCAAACGACGAAAGAAGGCTGTCCATCGTCATGCCAGAGATGTAGCAGGAGATGAAGCCGTACATCACCTTGTCCAGCCCTATTATCCCAAACGAGATGGCGAGCAGGCACATGTTGAAATAGAAGCTGAGACGCCCCATCTCGATGCCATACCTCTGCCGCAGCGCCACCAGCACTATGTCGATGCCGCCGCCGCTTATGCCCTCGCTGAATAGCAGCCCGATGCCGATGCCCTTGATGACGCCGCCCGTCACCGCGACAAGAAAGATGTCGTCGATGTGCGGGAACTGTATGTACTGCATCAGGTTCAGCATGACGGAGAGCATCACGACGTTGATGGAGGTCCATATTACGAAGCGTTTGGAAAGAACCTTCGCGCCCCACGCAAGCAGGCCTATGTTTATGACGAGCGTCACCCACGCCGGGTTGAAGCCAAGCGTATACTTCAGCAGCACCGCGATGCCCATGACGCCCTGGTCGGCGAATTTATAGGGTATTGTAAAGCCGACGACTCCTATGGCGTATATGAAGAGCGCCGCGATGGAGATGAGCAGCGTCTTCCATTCCCCCAGCATGACAAGCTGCGCCCTCTTGAAAAGATGGCGCCATTTCATTGCACCCGCGAGTTCTTTTTTAGATTCTATCGATCCCATTTGGACCTGTCCCCTTTTAACTTCTCTATTTTTATGATCTTTTACATTCTTTTATATAACTATCTCGTTTCGGCCTTTGCGGCGGCGTCCGTTACGGCATCGCACGCTGCCTATCATTATATCTAAAGCAGCAGATTTTATACTATAATCGTGTCGTTTGGCAATACGTAGTTTCACTAATAATTATCTCTTGCCTTTTTGCCGATTACAACACGGATGCTGTGTTAAAATGTAGCATGAAAAACCAATTTGCGGGAGGAATAAAAATGCCAGCACCAATGCAGATAA
>JAVVPF010000104.1 GCA_036655895.1 Cloacibacillus sp.
ACACGCCTACACAGTAGCTCGAACGGACATAGTAATAGCAGGCATGATAAGCATAGGCGCCACTGGGCTTGCGATAGATATAGGATTCCGATATTTTGAGTCCAGGTTCTTCGCGTGGCAGAGGTTGTCAAGATGACCCCGCTTATAGAAACAAAAGCTTTGTGCAAAAAATTCGCTCTTGACGGAGGCGGCAGCGTCTTTGCACTTGACGGCGCTGAAATCGCCGTCTTTGACAAGGAATTTCTCTGCCTGCTAGGGCCGTCAGGGTGCGGAAAATCAACATGGCTGCGCATCGCGGCAGGGCTTGAAAAGGCGACCTCCGGCGAAGCGCTCTTTAAAGACGCGCCAATAGAGGGGCCCTCCAAAGAACGCGGCATGGTTTTTCAGGAATACTCCCTACTGCCGTGGCGTACCGTGGCGGAAAATGTAGCGCTTGGGCCGGAGTTCAACGGAGTTTCCAAAAAAGAACGGCGGGCGCTCGCGCTAAATTTCCTCAAGCGCGTCGGCCTTGAAAGGTTCGCCGACGCAAAGCCATACGAACTCTCCGGCGGCATGCGCCAGCGCGCCGCCATCGCGCGCGCTTTGGCAAACGATCCAGAGGTGCTGCTTATGGACGAGCCCTTCGGCGCGCTGGACGCGCATACGCGCGTGCTCCTGCAAAAGGAACTGCTGCGAATCTGGGAACACAACAAAAAAACGGTCGTCTTCGTGACGCACAGCGTAGACGAGGCACTTTACCTTGCGGACAGAATAGTAGTAATGACCGCACATCCTGGGCGCGTCCTTGAAAATATAAAAGTCCCGTTTGAACGCCCGCGCCGCAGAACCTCGCCCGGCTACGGCGAGTTGACGGAGCGGATATTGTCGCTGCTGGAACAAAACGAAAGGCTGGAATGAGACACTCAGCTCATTTGATTAGCGTACAATGCAGCATATTGCACCCGATAATCGCGGAAAAGGACCGCCGCTTCGATAGACAAAACGGCGGTCCTTTTCTGCGCTTTTTACTCCAGCGGCGATTGTTTCTCGTGCTGCGAGATATATACTCCTATCAGCGTCAGCACACCACCCAACAACGCAAAGAGCGTGATGTGCTCGTGCAGCACAAGCGCGGCGCAGAGGATAGCAAGCGGCGGCGAAAGATATATAAGGTTGTTAGCTTTCACCGGACCGAGACCCCATATGACCTTGGCCCACGCCCAGTAACAGAAGGCCGACGCAAGCGCGCCCAGGAACAGCAGGTTCAACGCCACGTCCCATCGCATCAGTTCCTCTGGACGCCACTGGATGAGCGGCGTAAGCGTCAACGGGAGCATCGAAAGCAGGGCGTAGAAAAAACTTTTGCGTGTTATGACGACCATGCTGATGCTTCGGTCTATATTACGGACAATAAGCGAATAAAAGGCAAACGAGAGCGCGGCAAGAAGCGCGATAATGTCGCCTAAAGGATTCAGTTTCAGGATAAAATGACCGTTGAAGACGATCACTGCGATGCCGACGAGGCAGAATACGCTGCCGGTTATGAATTTTTTGGAGATAGGCTCACCACGGACAAAAACATGGACCACGAGACCGGTTAGCAGCGGCGCAGTAGAAACAATCAGAGATACATTCGAGGCGGTACCGTAAAAGAGCGCGAAATTTTCACACATAAAATAGACGGTAGTGCCAAGACAGCCGGCCGCCGCAATGGCCAGCTCCTGTTTCAGCGGCAGTCGAACCCGTTTGGGCGATACGGCTGTAAAAAGCGCAAGCGCTATCATCACCCTGTAAAACAATATTTCCGTCGGCGAAAGCCGCGCCAGCAGAAATTTTGTTGAGACAAAGGTGATGCTCCATATCAAAATGACAAATCCAGCAAGCCAGTAGCTCCCGGCGCGTATATTTTTATCGTCAGGCACGGCGTGTCGCCCCTTCAAAATAAATTTCGAGACGTCCCGCGTCCCCGCATCATTATAACCTCTGACGTGCCGTTTTTTGTAAAAATAGTGTTCAGGTGCATATATGACCAACCAGCGAAAAACTTTGCCAAGAGCTTTCGTTTTTCCGCTGGTTTTTTTATTTTTGACCGCCTGCCAG
>JAVVPF010000105.1 GCA_036655895.1 Cloacibacillus sp.
GCATACTGGAATCCCCAGATAAGAAGAATGACAGAATATATAGCAAGGCCTATGCCGGTGGTCCAGCACATTGCGCGGATATGGTCAAAGAGCGACGCGCCAGAGACTGCTGGGGCCAAGTTCGTCGTATCGGAAAGCGGGGACATTTTATCGCCGAAGTACGCGCCGGAGACAACAACGCCAGCCGTGAGTGCCGGCGGAATGCCAAGGCCGTTGCCTATTCCCATCATGGCTACGCCCACCGTGGCCATTGTGGACCACGAAGAACCTGTTGAAAGAGAAATAATCGAGCACACTATCATTGTAGCGAGCGGGAATATTTTGGGGCTTAGAATACCGAGACCGTAATAAATCAGACCGGGTATGATCCCGCTTTTGATCCACAGGCCGACGAGCATACCGACGAGCATCAGGATCATGCAGGAAGGAATAGCCGCCATTATACTGTCGACCGCGGCCGCTTCGAGTTCCTTATAGCTGTAATGGAGATAGAAATAACCAACAAGCGCGATGACGACGGCAATCATTACAATCGGAGCGTGCACGTCGACTTTAAAATATAGAGTTGCGGCGGATACTACAACTGTAATCAAAGCAATGATGGCGATGGAGAGGCCAAGAGTAGGTACCCTGTGTTCCTGCGTTGTTTCCTTCATAAGATTACCCCCATAAATATTATTTTGCTGCTATGCCTTCCAGATCAGCTCTCCGTCAACAAATGTGGCCTTATGTGTGACTTTGAAAAGATCTTTAGGATCAATGGCGAAAGGGTCTCCTGCTATTACGGTGAAGTCGGCTTTGTAATGTTCGGCTATTTTTCCGTACGAATCCCCTTTTCCAAGCGCCTTCCACGGGTTGACTGTGTATATGGAGAGAGCCTCGTCCAAAGAAAGACGCTGAGAACGGTTGTAATGTTTGAGCGGAGAGTTGTCCTGTTCCGTAAGGTTTACCGCGGTCCATATCCCAAGCCATGGGTTTGGATTTTCCATCGGTCCGTCGCTTGAACCTGTAACGATCTCTATCGTGTCATAGAGATTTTTGAAAGAGTAACACGTCTTCATTCTTTCGTCGCCTACACGAAGCGGAGTCATATTTCTGTCCGTATACGCCTGTATGGGTTGAATGTCGACCACCGCGTTTATTTCCTTGATTTTTGCAAGCAGATCCGCTGGGCAGACTATCGCGTGATTGATGCGGTACGGGAGAGCCGGCTCGCCAAGTTCCGCAATGACGGCTTTTATACTGTTTATGGTCTGTTCGAGCGCTTTATCGCCAATGGTGTGGATCTGAACCTGTACGCCGCGCTTCTGAGCCTCTTTGAGCAGAGCTGCCATCTCTTCGTCGCTGTGATTCAAAAGGCCTTTGTTGCCTGGGTCGTCTGAAAAATCTTCACGCATGGCGCACGTTCTGCCGCCTAATGTGCCGTCCGCAAATATTTTAAACCCGGCTACAAAGAGCTTTTCGTTGCCGAAGCCGCTTTTTATCTGATAATTTGGCAGTTCGTCGTGATAACAGGCCCAGCGTATCGGAAGCGCATCTTTCTCGTCTAGCCTCTGGCAGGCGGCCAGGTCTTCGCCAAGCGCGTAGCTTGGGGCGTCGCAGGCGTGTACCATCGTTATGCCCATAGAGGCAAGCTTTATGCAGGCCTTTTCTACCAGCGCAGAAATGTTGTCGGGTTTTTCATAAATCGAGGAGATCGTCTCTATTATCTCTCCCGCGGCGCCTTCGGTGAGCTGCCCCTTCGGGCTTCCGTCGTCGTTTCGTGGAATATTGACGTCTTGCTTGTCCCAGAGCCCGCTTTCTTTGAGCCCTCTAGAATTGACCGCGTGAAAATGTCCGCAGTAGCGGCTGATAAGCACAGGATTTTTTACGTTAAGCGAGTCCATGAACTTCAAATCCGGCTTTATAGGGACTGCCCAGTTTGCCTCGTTAAAATTCATGGCGCGTATCCACTGATCCTCAGGAAGCTCCGTAGCTTTTTGCTCAATGATCGGAATTATATCTTCCAGTTTTGTTACGCCGGAAAGATCTAAATACAGG
>JAVVPF010000106.1 GCA_036655895.1 Cloacibacillus sp.
CCTGTATTGTGTATGTGAGGACGAGCGTTTCTCCTTCGGCAAGATAGTTAAAATTCTCGCTGCCGCTGTTGAATGCCCAGTTGATTTTATCTTGAGTAGCGGTGCCGTCAAGTTCGCTGCCGCCCGTTGTGAACATCGCAATAAGCGCAGCTTCGGTCGGCTGCCCGGAGAGGCCGGCTCCTGTTCCTGTGACAGTGACCTTTTGTACTACGCTGGAGCCGACTTTGTCTGTTACGTCCAGGTCGGTCAGTGTAAGCGTGCCCGTGGTGCTGAGTCCCGTATCTGTCTCGGAGAGAGCGCCGGTGCTGCTGTCGCCTGCTGCTATTGTAATTTCGGGCTTGTCGTTGCTGCCGGTCACGGTGACGACGACGATCTGCGTCGTCTTTCCTCCCTTACTGTCCGTCGCCGTTATCTCGTAGGAGATTTCAAGCTTTTCGCCAGCGGCAAGGTAGTCAAAGGTTTCATTCTTGCTGTCGAATGTCCAGTTTATAGTTCCTTTCACATTGCCTGACGTTATTTCATTGCCTAGCGTTGTGAACATTTTATTAAATTCTTCTGCCGTAGGTTCTCCGTCGCGCCCAGTGGCTCCAGCGACGGATAAGTATTTAGTTGTTGTGCCGACGCTGTCATGGACGTTGGGGTCGCTCAATGTCAGCGTACCGTTTACCGTAAGATTTTTTGCATCCGATTCAACTACAGTTTCCGCAGCGGATCCTGTGCCGATGTCAATAACTGGAAGGTCGTTGCTCCCGGTTATCGTAATAGTTATTTCCTTGGTGTCCGAGGTGTCGCTTTCGTCTGGTGGGGAGCCGGCGCCTTTGCCGCTGTCGTCCTTTGCCTGTATGGTGTATGTGAGGACGACCTGTTCTCCTTCAGCAAGATAAGCAAAGGAGGCGCCGTTGCTGTTGAAGTTCCACAAGATCTTGTCCGAGGTCTCGGTGTTGTCAAGTTCAAGACCTCCGGTATTCAGCATTTTCAGAATATCATCCTGTGAAGGCGCTTCTGTGATTCCTTGCCATACACCGCTGATGTCGACCTTTATTACCTCGGAGGCAACGTTGTCTGTGACGTCGATATCGGTCAATGTCAGAGTTCCGCTTGCAGTAATATCGGTCTCATCAAGGTTGGCCGCTACGCTGTCGCCTGTTGCTACGGAGATTTCGGGCCTGTCGTTGCTGTCCGCCACCGTCACGACGACCACCTTCGTCGCCGTAGCTCCGTGGCTGTCAGTTGCGGTTATGGTATATGAAAGGTCAAGTTTTTCTCCAGCGGCGAGGTAGTCGAAGGTTTTGGCGCCGCTGTCGAAGGTCCATGTAATCTGATCGGAAGTCTCTCCGGCGGATATTTCGCTGCCGATTGTTTTGAACATTGCAAGCAGTTCGTCACTTGTAGGCTGATAGGCTATATTTATATCGCCCGCCACGTTGACGCTTGTGACCGTCGTACCAACCGCGTCTGTAACGTCTACATCGTTTAATGTAAGCGTGCCGTTTACATTAAGATGGTCTGCATCCGTTTCTGTCACTTCTCCGAGCGACGAATCGCCGCTTTTCTCTGATATGACCGGCGCGTCGTTTGTGCCGGTTACTGTTACCGTTACGATCTGTGAAGTTTCGGATCCGTTGCTGTCCGTTGCGGTTATTGTATATGCAAGCTCTAGTTTCTCGCCTTCTGAGAGGAAGTCAAAGGTCGTGTTTCCGCTGTCGAAGGTCCAGTTTATCTTTGCGGTCGTCTCGCCTGAGGCCAGTGCGTTTCCGCTTGTTTTAAACATCGCAAGTAGCTCCGCATCAGTCGGCTGTCCTGTGATTCCCGTATTGCCTGTTACGGTGAGGCCGGTGATTTTGGCGGCCGCCGTATCAGAGATGTCTACGTCCGTGAGCGTTAGTGTATCGCCTGCCGTGAGGTGCGTAGCGTCGCTTTCCGTTACCGCGCCAGAGGACGAATCGTCCGCGCCGACGGTGATGACGGGCGCGTCGTTTGCTCCGTCGTAGGTTACCGTTACGGTGGCGGTCTCTG
>JAVVPF010000107.1 GCA_036655895.1 Cloacibacillus sp.
CTGGCTCGCCTTCGGCGGCTCGGATGCCAAAGCCCAGGAGACCGCCTGCCTCGGAAACCGCGAGACGATAAAAACAGCCTGGTCGATGCACAATTTCGCAGCCTCTTCAAATGAAGATTTACAATCTTTTATAGCTACGAAATATCATGACCAAATATCTAACAACAACGCGGCCTGTCCATCTGGCGGCACTTACAGCGACAAAAACGGAGATGGCATCGTTGAATGCAGCTGCCCAGAGCATAGCGCAAAAATGAGCGCCGCAGGGTCGTCCACGTCACCTTTATCACACATCTATACCACCACAGATTTTGAGTTGTTGAATGACGGCAAAAATCAAGCTACTGATAATGATAAGGCCTCTCTTTTATCTCAGCTTGCAACTGACACCAATTCTGTTATTTTGAAGGTGCTCGCGGAGGTTGGCACGAAACCTGCGGAAAATAAAGTCTATGCTGGAGACGTATCGGCGCTTGATTCTGTCTCGTGAGGTGAGCTGATGCAATATAAGGATAAAGATGGCAATATACGCACCAGAGATTATAAAGTGACTCTGACAAAAGACGCAAATGAAAATTATCAGCTTTCTTCGTTGCTTATAAAGGTAGGCGCGTATGCGTTTGTTTCGTATCGCCAGGAAGACGGTTCCTACAACTCCTATAAAATTACCAATGGCTTATATGCGGGTAATACTGATTCAATAGCTAAAAATGAAAGTTGGCTGCTCAACGAGACGAACAAAGGTTATGAAGGCATAGAACATAGCAAAATCGACGGCAAAGAATCCAAAGGATGGACTTTTCTTCGGTAAGACCTCCTCACTTCTAAGTAAACGACTCCGTGTTGATGATATTAAATTTCTTGCCGTCAACTGTTTTAGAATCTACGGTAACAGTGCCGTTGTCTTTTGTTAAAGTTTTTGATGAAGTCTTATAATATCCTCTATCAACTGCGATCCGCTCAGTCCCCGGCATCAGCACCGAGACATCTTTATTTGTCCAGTATATATAGTAACCTACAGGGGCTTTTGGGGATTTGCGTTCAACGGTCCATGTGTAGTTTGTCAGGTCGGCTGCTTTAACAATAGGTTCCAGTTCTTCGAGTACTTTAGGCGCAACGTTTTTTCCTGTAGAGTCTAATGTTACATCTTCCTTGCCTTTTCTTGAAGGGTCGTTGAAATATTCATAAACAACAGACTTTGTATCTTCAAGCAAGGCCACAAAAGCATCAATGGCGGCATCCGAAGTTACTACCATTATCCATTTATAAATGCCGTAATGCAGCGGGCATTTGCAGTAGTTTGTTTTGATATGCTGGATGTCGTATACCCCGCCGTATTGCTTTCCATTGCCGCCGTTTTCATATTTGACGAGCGTATAGTATATACTTGATTTTCCGTCGCCATCAGAGCCTTTTTCTGCGCCAAACAGAACGTCGTTGTAGGTTTTTTCTCCAAGATATGCTTTAAGTCCCTTATACCAGGCAGATGCGTTTATAATACTCCATTCCAAGGCGTTGTTGGTCGGCACGGTATCTTCTATCTCATAGACGCGCCCTCCTTGTGGCATTATTGAACGTATCTCATCAGCGGAAAAACCAGGCGCAAGCGCCACCTCATTAAAGGTGACGGCGGCTTTGTTGTTGCCTCTCTTAGATTCGCTGAATACGCGCAGACCAATATACCTGTCTCTTGTGTTATAGTTAGCCCCGCCGTTTTCTCCCATTGGGACCGCTTTTGCGGCAAAGTCCTGTGAGTCCTTTTTGTATTTTGTACCATAGAATAATTTATGAGTATCATCTGTAACTTTGCGCTTTAATGTGACCGGCCCCTCGTTCACATTAGGATTCATGCTTGTGCTGTCGGCGTAATGTTTTACGTCTACCTTGGAGTCGTGTCCTGATGATTTAATCGTGTTTCCTACATAAAGCCCCAACCACAACGGTTCAGAAGCGAAAAAGGAGTTAC
>JAVVPF010000108.1 GCA_036655895.1 Cloacibacillus sp.
AATCCATGCCGCCAGTTGTACCTTTACCCGACTGCCAATTACTACGGACAGTTTGCGTGTAAGAGCCTCTAAGCCACCAGACGCTTCAAGGATTGCCACAAATCCGCCAATTATCGTCATCAATATTATTAATTCAGCTGCCCATGCGCTTGTAAGCTGGGCAAAAATATACTTTTTCCACAGATTGACCAGTGCAACATACGGATTACCGCCGGCGGCAATCAATGCCCCCACCATAACGCTGGTAAAAAGAGAAAGAATAACATCCTTTGTTTTGAAAGCCAGAAAAATTGCCAAAAGCGGAGGTATAACTGACAGGAAACCATACTCATTCATTTTTGTTGCTCCCTTCAAGTTGCTCTTATTTTGGTTTGACGTTCTAAAACACAGCAGCATCTAATTACTTAATAATCGTATACTATATTGTGTTCTATAATGTATATACATCTGCGAAGGGATTTTGTCAAGGGACGGCGGAAGCACAATAATAAATGAATCAACGGCAATGTCGCACGGTGATGCAAGGTTTTGTACTGTTAAACATTTGTGGGTATAATTCCCGAACTCTTAGAATTTTTGTGCAGTGTTCATGTTGCCAATATTTATGGTGAACGGCGGGTGAGGTAAAGCAAAGGAAAAAACCAAAACCAGTGTTTGGTGAATATACTGATACCTTGAATAAAGATGAAATGATAAAAACGGAGAATATGGAAAGAATGAACAGGGAGAAAATCTTGTACTTTAGCAGAATCTAGCTAATTTATACAAATCCAATACAAAGCAGATACAAATTCGTGACGCAGACATTTTTAGCAGATATTTTTAATAGGAATAATATGCCAAAGAATATAGAGAACCTTTATCTGCGTCTTATAGATGGCGATATGATCTTATATTAGAAAGGAAAGTAGAAATAAGATTTCAAAAATAACAATAACATAGAGGAGGTATGACGGCCCCCCTTGGTTTACAATTTTGCGAGGAATATTTAGCGCCACTTATTTGTAGTCAAAAGTTCATATGTTGAAGATACGTGTTCTTGCATTATTATATATGCATTTTTAGTATCGTTCTGAGAAATTGCATCAAAGAGCAGGACGTGTTGGCGTGAACTGGTAAAGTCCTCTGATGGGGATTTGGTGCCAGCTAGGATTTTATTTAGATAGAAATTGTCAAAGAAAAAAAGATAAAGTTGGCAACGCCATGTAACTTGTTTTACGGAATGGAGATAATAATCATTATCGGCGATGTCAACGATGATAGAGTGTATTTTTTCATTCACAATATGTAATTGGCCGCCTTCGCTTTTAAGGCAACGCTCTTCTTCTTTTAACAGAGCGCTGATTTTCTTTTTATAGGCTGGGGTATATTTTTTAGCCGCCTCCTTAGCGCAGTCTGGTTCTATTAAATAGCGAAAATGAAATAAATTGTCCAAATCTTTGCGTGAAAGGTTAGGCACGAAGCATCCCTTATTTAAAGTACTCTCCAGGAGTCCGTCAGATACTAACCTTTTCAGCGCACTACGAACCGGAGTACGACTCATGTTAAGATGCTCCGCTATCTGTGCCTCGACAACAGAAGATCCTGGCGGGTAGTGGTGTTGAATTATCATAGTAATAATAGCGTTATATGCGATATCTTCGGCAGATACAGATGCCATGCTCTCTCTCCTATCTTAATTTTACCTCTATAATTTTAATATATAATAACACAAATAAATTGACTTTAAAGAAATGATGCCTTAGTAAATACATAAAAAAGATATGCGGTTCTTTAACATATAAACCAATGTGCTAACAACCGAAGAAACTCGGCCTATCTTTGCAGTTTGGTTTTTTAATTCTCCCTCCTATTTACCAGCCAAATGCCGCTCATTATCAGGGCGGCTCCCAGCGCGAGCCAGGGGGTGTAGCGTTCTCCTATCAGCAGGTA
>JAVVPF010000109.1 GCA_036655895.1 Cloacibacillus sp.
ATATATGTCGGCCATTGACAAAGAGGCTCCAGTCGCTGCTTTGCTAGACCCCAACAAAAACATCCGTTACGGCGCCGCGCATCTGGCGGCACTGCGCAGTAAATGCCCACTGCCTGGTGTTGGATGGGATAGGGCTGTTGTGCGTTGGGTGGCTGGGCGGTATAACGGCGCTGGGAGTGATTCCATGTATGCGCGGAATGTTTCCGCGCTATATACAAAATATCAGGTGTAGAGCAATGTTGACTATTGTTACGGAATTCATGAATACAGCGTTGCCGGTACTTCTGGCGTTCCTTGTATTTTGTTTGCTTGCATCAGTCTGTGCCGTGTTGTGTGTCTGCATAATAAAAATTGCGTATGATTTGATAACAGGCTCTTAGTCTGGAGGTGAAAAATATGGGCTGTAAGGCACGCGGCAAGAAGCCGCCGAAGAAGTAACGCGTTGGGAGCCGAAGGGCTCTTTTTTTGTATCTGTTCAGCATAGGCTCGGGCTTGTTGTCCGGGCCTTTTTATTTTGCTTTTTTAGGGGGGGCAAAAATATGATCTGGGCTATATGTGCCTTTTGGGCTGGCAGTATTTTTGGGTTTGTGATTTGTGCAATTTTTGCGGCGGCGAGTGATTAAAATGGGAGACCTTACAAAAGATTTTTCCCGGAAAGAATTTGCTTGCAAGTGCGGGCGAAAAAAATGTGATGCTGCTCCGTTGGATCCTCGTCTTATCGGTGCTCTGCAAGCGCTTCGTGAGTTAGTTGGGCACCCGCTCTATATTACGAGCGGTGTTCGCTGTCGCTGGCACAACAACAGGGTTGGCGGGGCTACTGCTAGCAAGCATTTGCTGGGTCAGGCAGCCGATATTCAATGCCGCGAGTGTTTTCCGAAAGAGCTGGCAAGGTTTGCGGAGCAGATACCGGCGTTTGCTAAGGGCGGCATCGGAGTGTATGCGGGGTGGGTGCATGTTGATGTGCGCACGGATGGGCCGGCTCGCTGGAGGGGGTAGAAGAATGTCTTATGTCGAAAAACGGATAATTTCAGAAATCAACAGGCTTACACATGTACTTGATAACAGGCTCGAATGTATAAACAGAAGTGAAATCTGTAAAAATGTTGAAGATATCGCAGAAGCACGTAAAGCTCTCCAATCAATTATCGATATTTGTAATTCAGAGCTAACGTTAATTAATTTTGCTACTAGGGTTTAGGAAGCACCTATGAGCCAGCAGGAGATACAGAGCGCCTGGGAGAGCTTCTGTTCTGCGATATGCGTAATTTTCCCGTTTATTCTCGTATCTGGGATTGTGTCTGTGTGTAATTTTTTTCAGCGGCATTGGGGTGTAGAGCCGTTTGTGCTTTCGAAGTTGCTTATTGGCGTAGGCACGGATATTGTATACGGTTCTCTTGTTGGACTGGCAACGATAGGTTCCGGGCAAAGCCATTGTTTGGCATGGGCGCTTGCAGGATTTGCCGTGCATGTTGGCATTCGTAGTCTTGAGCGAACGGTGCGGCAAATAGTGTGTAAAAGATATGGAGTTGAAGATGATGAGCGTAATCTTTGATTATCTGAACAAACTGCCATGGACAAAACCTATTGCGATTATCACATGGGCCGGCGTGGCTCTCATGATAGCTGCTGCGTTTGTGCTGGGACGCGATATTCCCTCTAACGCGAAAGAGGTTTGTATTTATTTTGGCGGTACGGTGATAGCGGCGGCAACGGGCAAGAGTGCGTATGAGGGCATGCGCAGACGAGAACTGTCGGACGGAGGCGCGGGTGATGAACGAGGTTAAGCCTGCACTGGAAAAAGTAACCACGAGCCGCTGGCGGTGGTGGATTTATCTGCTTATGGC
>JAVVPF010000110.1 GCA_036655895.1 Cloacibacillus sp.
ACACTTAAAAACTCTATTTAGTCTATTATAGATGATACGGAAGAAGATGTAATTTTTTATTTGCGATGTTGCTTGTCTTGTTGATATAAGTTATATTTGTAGTAGTCAATTGGGATGAGGTAAAACTATGACAATTTGTTATGGCCTGTAAATAATAAAAATAAAGGACATGGTATAAGTGCCAGTTTGAAATTTGTACATATTACATGAATCTTGTTTCTGTTCTATTTTTTCATTGCGAGGTGCGAGGAAGATGTCCAGATCAATGAAGCTGCAGAGAGTACGTGACCCATTGTATAATCTGATCGAGTTTAGAGAAGAACGGGTTGACGATTTGCTATGGCAAATTATTTAAACTGAAGCTTTTCAGCGGCTGAGGCGAATTAAGCAGCCGGGATTTTCTGAATTTGTATATCCAGGTGCTACTCATACCCGCTTTTCTCATAGTTTGGGTGTTTTTCATTTAGCGCGCCGCCTGACTGAGATCATTGACGTCAAATTAAAGAAGCGAGGTTCTCCAACTTCAAATAGCGCGGAGAAGGATGCGGCACTCTGTGCTGCTCTGTTGCATGATTTAGGGCATGGCCCGTTCAGTCATGCTTTTGAGGAGGTTGGTAAAAGATTTCAACTAGCCTCGGTAAATCATGAATCCATCACAGATAAGCTTATCCGCGAAGGTGAAATTGGCGCGATTTTAGATCGCTACTATAAGGGGTTTAGTAGGAATGTTGCGGCTGCTATCGGCGAACATTCAGATATTTACAGTTCAGTGCTCTCCGGTCAGTTTGACGCGGATCGTCTGGATTACATGCAGCGAGACAGAATGATGACTGGTACCAATACTGGCAATGTTGACTTGGAATGGCTGTTTTCAAATATAGAGATAGAAGAGGTCGAATTTTCCGCGGATGAAGAGACTGTTTATAAGGCTGACGCCATGGTTCTTAATCCTAAAGGTTTGTTGGCTGCGGAAGCTTATGCTCTAAATCTCTTTCAACTGTATCCTACGGTCTATTACCATAAGACCACGCGCTGTATGGAAAAAATTTTTACTGAACTGATGTACCTGCTGATTTCGAGAATCAGGGATACATCCAACATGGGGCTGAGGATTTCCCCAAATCATCCAATCTGTAAGTTTGTTAAAGATATGAACTCATGGAGATCGTCGCTTCTTCTTGATGATACTGTAATATTGGGCATGCTGGAACAGCTCCGCGGTGCTGACGATAGAAATATAAGAGAACTATCAGAGCGGTTGTATAATAGAAAACTTTTTAAATCGATAAAAATGCCGATAAAAGATATTTTAATTAAGAATAATATAAAAAAGAGAGATCAGAATAAAGAAGATGTCGTAAAAAGGTTTTTTAACAAGGCATATCCAGATTTATTATCTGATATGAAGGAATGGAATGACGAACATCCGAACGTAAGTGATAAAATATTTATGGATATGGTGCAGCGTGGTTCTTATAACAATCCTAAAGCAAATCGTAGCCGCTCCAATCAAATTTTGGCGGTAGGCGAAAAACAGAAGATTGTGTCGCTCACGGATATTTCTGATGTCGTCAAGAGTATCGGCCCTTTTATCGAAATTAGGGGCTACGTCAGTGAATATGGCGGCGATGCGGAAAATTACCTGAAAGATAGAGTTAAGAATTATAGAAAAACGGAGGTGGCCTGATGCAGCTAAAAGATGACGCAATGCTGATCGCGCGGCTGATTAAGACCGTTGGTGGAAAACTGGTCGGCCGGATAAGGCTTCAAAAGACTATGTATATATTACAGGCGGCAGGACTGGATTCTAATCTTGTCTACCAATATTATCATTACGGACC
>JAVVPF010000111.1 GCA_036655895.1 Cloacibacillus sp.
GGAGGCGCTGAATCTTGACGGAGGCGGCTCAAGCTCCCTCTGGTGGCGCGGCATGACCTTTACGCTGCCGAGCAACGCAAAAGATATGGAACGCCCCATCCCGTACGCAATATTGATGTTCGAGCCGGGCGCGGGAGTAAGAAATTAGCGCGGCGAGGCCATAAGTGGCATCCTGCGGTTTTATTTTTTTGCTCCGAAGCCGAACCATGTTCCATTTGGAGTATATTGGATGCCCATGATGCCGTTTGTGACTTTGGTGCCGTTGCCATAGCCGTCCGACGATCCGTTTTTTTCCCCAAATAATTTTTTATTTTCATCGGCGCTTTGAAAACCGCCAAAGTTTTCATATCCGTATTCCCCAGGATTATTCTTTATCAACTTTTGCTCTGCATCAGTCGTCAGATCTTGCATCGTATAGACGGAAGCGCCGAGCGGCATAATGGCCTGCAACTCTTGTTTAGAAAAACCGGGGACAAGATCTATGTTGTACACTTTTACGCCTACAGAATTTTCATTCCCTCCCCAGATCCTGATCCCAGTTTTTGGGCGGTTGAGAGGGAATTTATCCAAAGGCAAGGAGTATAAGGTTTTTATGGTGTTTTCATCCTCCTTACCCCATTTATTGTCGCCCATCTGTTTCCGTACGTTCATCTCCATACCCTTTGCAATGGCTGTGACATCTTTTTTTGTCTGGTCATTATAGCCTCCGACATAATGCAGTTTCATGGGATACCATGGTGTTGTGCCGCCGCCGCCCCAGTCCAGAATATGCTTTGCAATATTTATCAGGTTATTGTTAAAGTCGCTGAAATTGTGGATGGTGAATTGATAGGTTTTATTATCATTTGGGGTTCCTTCCGGTTCTGGAGACCGCGGTACCTCGGAGATGAAGCGACCATACCATACTGGTTCAGAATAATAGAAATCTGGCCCGATATAAAAAGGATCCCTCGCTTCAAGCGCCATTCTATCTTTATCAGAAAGTTTGTCGAGAACTTCCTTCTTAGATTTAAGGTATTTCATCCTGACAATATAGTGCGGCTCTTCTTTTTTACCGTCTGAATAATATTCGAGTATGGTGTACATGATCCTGGTTCGTTGCATGAAGATGTTCTTCATAAAATTTTCTCCGCCGTTGAATCGATTATTCTGCATATATTTTGGAGAATACTCGAGGTTGCTTTCAGCAGGCATTATCCCATACGACGAGTACCACTTCGCGCCTCCATAAGGTATATCCTGGGAAGTTAAGGTTGTAACGGACGTTTTGCCGTCTGTTGTCGGCCAACTGCCGCTTCCTGCATTGTATATCTGCATACTCCTGATAAAGAGGCGTATTGGAAAGGATTTTCGCGCGTTATCATACTGCAGCACGTATCCATAGAGAAGCTCTGATTGAGTACCAGTCTTATTCTTAGTGGCTTTTCCGTTTAGCAGCAGGCCGTAGCCGGAGATGTCCACATTTTCCGCCTCAGTGACTATGGAATAATTGGATATGGAAGAGAACGAAGTTTGCTTTTTTCCGCTTAGGTCGTCATTTTCAAGGCTGCTTCGCCTGGCCTCAGCGATATATTTTAACGCGACGGTCGCGATAAGCGCAGGTGCGTTGTTGCTCCCATTTGGGTTGATCCTAACGACCCTTTCTCCATCTGTCGATATTTCCAGCTTAACAGATGAATCAGGTGTGGAGTATATGTCGTCTGTATTTTCTCCCGTCTCAAGAAACTTGAGCCAGTCCCT
>JAVVPF010000112.1 GCA_036655895.1 Cloacibacillus sp.
TATATTTTTGCGCAGTCTCAAATGCCCTCTTTGCGTCCTTCAAATGATACCGCCCCCTGTAATTGATATGATGCTATATTAGATAGCATATATATTGTATAGTCACAATATTTAAAATTGAAAAACCATAAAACTGCGGCGATCATAGCAAAGAGTAAAGTTCAGCTTTTTCTATGATTGAAATACAAACTCTTGCGGTTTGAGGTTGATTTTAAAACAGTACCAGCGCGCCTATCATTCCGGCGATGAAGAGTGGGATGTTGTAATGGAGAAATGTCGGGACACAGGTATCCCATATATGATTGTGCTGTCCGTCCGCGTTCAGTCCAGCCGTGGGGCCAAGCGTTGTATCGGATGCCGGCGATCCCGCGTCGCCAAGCGCTCCGGCCGCCGCTATCAGACACGCTGTCGCTCCGGCGGAGAAGCCAAGCTGTAGCGCAAGCGGACAATATATAGCCGCAATGACTGGAACTGTTCCGAAAGAGGTTCCTATGCCCATTGTGACGAGAAGCCCAACCATGAGCATCAGCAATGCGCCCCAGAACTTACTGCCGCCCACCATCCCGACAATACTGTTTACCAGATGCTCAACTGACTTTGTCTCACGAAGCACGTTTCCGTAGCCTGCTGCAATGAGCATGACGAATGCGATAAGGCCCATAATGGCAAGCCCTCCCATAAAGCTTTCGTCAATGTCTTTGAATTTGAGAACACCGGTGACGATCATCACTAAAATCGCGGCAAGTGCGCCTAGCGGCATGGAACCAGACCAAAGCTGCATGGCAAAAGCGGCGACTATTGCTACCATTGTCATGTAATGAGTCTTTGTAAATGAATCAGGGAGGTCTTCGATATTGACTCCGCCTATTATGGGCTTGTCTTCGTATGTTCTAGGTTTGTTGTATGATACAAAGACCGCGATGAGCAGACCAATTATCATCCCAACGCCAAGTATCCATGTAAAATGCGGCACCATAGCCTTATCCAGAGGAACGCCGTTGCGTCCCATCTCCGCGGCTATGATACCCTGAAAGATAAGTCCATATCCTATAGGCAACGTTATGTAAGGACATTTTAGTCCGAAGGCGAGCGCGCACGCGACTTGACGGCGGTCGGCTTTAAGTTTGTTCAAAAGAAAAAGGAGCGGTGGAATGAGTATGGGGATAAACGCGATATGGACGGGTATAACGGTTCCTGAAAGACAGGCGATGAATGCGATGAGAAACATTAGAAAAATTTTGCGTTTCCCAACCATCGCCGCTATTTTTTTGCACGCAACCGAAGGTAGGCCAGTCTGATTTATTGCCACAGCGAAGGTTCCAAGAAGAAAATACGCAAGCGCAGTTTCCGCGTTCCCGCCCATTCCATTAATAAGTATGCTCATTGTGCCGGGGATCGTCATTCCGGCAGAGAGGCCTCCGGCGATGGCAGCCAGAAGCAATGCAAGCACTATGTTCATATTGAAAAGGCAGAGTACGATCATAACAGTTACTGAAACAACCACAGGATTAAAAAGTAACATGGTCTTACCTCCAGAGTTCGAATAGAGTGACGTGACGGTGTCGATTAGTAAAAGGTTCCAACGAGGGGGGCTTGCTTATATATGGAGGATAGGCGGTGGGTATTAGAAAAATATCAAAGCTCTTT
>JAVVPF010000113.1 GCA_036655895.1 Cloacibacillus sp.
TGAATCACCGCTATCTTCATATCCAGCGCCTGCACCGGCGGGTTAATATGCTCGTAAACGCTGCGAAGCCCCTGGCCCCCCGCCTGTTCGTCGAAGAAGGATATTCCGCCCGGCATCAGGTCGAGCTTGTCATAGGCCGCAGAAGGCGCGATGAGCGGCGGATCTACCGCACGGTCTACCGCCAGTGCCTCCGCCTCTTCGTACTTCATCAGCATCTTGGCGTCCGGCAGCGCGATCCATGAGGGCGAGCGAGAATAGATGCGGTTGCCCGTCTTTCCCCAGCGCGGACACATCACGGGAAATTCCTCAAAGCCGCCGATACGCAGAAAATCGTTCGGACGGCCTCCCTCCTCCCACCAAAGCGAAACGAAGGGCTTGCCGTGCCAGCCTGCGGCTTTCTTGTCCAGCTCCGTGTTGGGTTCGATCATCTGACAGACCGTCCATGACGTGTCGTAATCGCCGCGATTATAGCTGTTTCTCACCTGGTGCGAGACTTTATCCAATCCAAACTCCGAGACCATCTGATGCGTCGTCATCTTCCAGCAGCGCGCGAAGCGGTTAACGCGCCCCTTGGGGTCGTTGGCCAGCCAATACTCGCCGACGCTGTAGCAATGACAGCGGATCGCCGTCTCAAAATCGTCGAAAACGGCAAATGCCCCGTTGCCGGGGCCGGAGAGCTGGTAATAGAGGTTGGACGTCGCGTCGTAGAAGTTGCTCTTCGCGAAGATGATATACATCATATCCTCCGTGCGTTTGAGCCAGTCCTTGACGGCGGGATATTCCGTCAGCCGCTGGTCCGGCAGGTCGAGACGGAACCAGGGGCGCGAGGGCGAGGTGAGCCCCGCCTGCATCCCCGAAGCCAGCACCCGGTGCGCCTGCACCGGCACGGAGTTTAGGATCGCGTCGTCCTCCGCGTCGATCTCCTTTTCGTAATCTTCGATAAAGGCCGTCGCTTCGGGATAGATGAAGTCGCCGATGTCGCGCCATTTCCCCTCATACTTCCGCCGTTCTTTCCTGAGCCCCTCCAGCCTGGCTTTAATGCGCTTAATGTCCGGCATCTCAGCCACCCAAGAGCGTCTTCTTCTGCCCGGGCGCGTTGCCCAATGACGCGCCTCCTGAAAGCAGCGTGTCGCTTCGCGAAAGACCGGCCGCCCTTTTCTTTCTGGCGGAATCCCTGGCTCCGGTGTTGGCGTCGCCGACGCTCTTTGAGGGTTCTTCTACCGTCGGCGGCAAGGGCGCCGGGTCAGGGATTTTCGGTGAACTTGTACACATCTTTTTTCCTCCCTTCTGCAAAGGCTGTTACGATAAAACGCGACAAAACGCCCTTCACGTCATCTCACCGCCTCCTGTCCAGAGCTTTATACTTGCGGCTCTTCATATCCGTCGGCTTCCATTCGCGCCGCGCTCCGGTCATCAAACCGCCGCCGTATCCCGCGTCGCCATACGCCGCCCTCGGCTGTACGTCGGCAGCAAAAGTAACCGCCAAGGCGTCGGCCAGGTCGGGGCTCGCCAGCCCGCGCTTAGCCATCTCCTGCTTGCGCTCCAGCTGTATTT
>JAVVPF010000114.1 GCA_036655895.1 Cloacibacillus sp.
CAAAACCGTAAATATCATTTACGGTTGCTGATATTTGCCGCGTAGTCATTCCCTTGGCATACATCGATATTATCTTCTGGTCTATCTCGGAAATGTCTTTCTGCCGCTTCTTCACTATTTTTGGTTCAAAGCTGGATTGCCTGTCTTGGGGGATGTCTATGGAGAAATTTCCAAAGCTTGACTGCGCCTGCTTTTCTTTGTAATCGTTGCGGGAGTCGGTACTGGCAGAACGCTGGGATCTCTTATAACCTAGATTTTCGTCCATCTCTGTCTCCATCATCTCTTTGATTGTTCCGCCAAGAAGATCTTTCAGGGCGTCCTGGATATCTTTTGCAGATTTGACATCGTATTCCTAAAGAAGATATCTGCTGATGTCACGTTTCCCGTCTGTCATCTGAACTTTTTGAGTGCTGCGTTTTTCTTTCGCCATTTTAAGGCCTCCTGTGGATGTCTGTAATTTATCACAGATGGCATACTTTTGTGGCTTTCATATTTATATGATTTTATTTCACAGGCTCACTTGTGTTACTACAAGATGGCATATAATGCCGTCGTCGTCTGCGTAGCTCCCGTAGTGCATGCGGCAGTCGCGCAGGCCGGTTCCCGTTATGTTCGCCGAGAGTTCAACGACACCGCTCATCGGTTCTTTTGATGCACTGTCAATCAGTTTGGAGAGCGGCGTCCTGTTCTTTAGGGCGACGTATTCGTGGACGTCCACGTTTTTCATATAATTCAGGATGTCAAGGCTCTCTTCATCTCCTGACACTTTCGGCCCGTTATATTATCGACAGTCAAGATAGCATGCAGCGCATTTCCATTGTCGTCGTAAATCGCAAATGAGCGGCCCATTTCCCATGTATAGGAGCTGTTTTCGATGGATGACGACGCAGTTATGTGCGCCGTCGTTGACGCGCTCATAGATCGTTATAGGCGCGCCGTCGCCAGGGTAAACGCTGGACGCCGCGCTCCAAGGCAGCCCTGCGAACGTCTATGGCAATGCGTGCATTTTGGCGTATCACTTTGACATAAAAAGCGTCCTTGGTGGTTTCCATAGAAAAACTCCCCGCCTTAAATTCCAAGCGGAGAGTTTTATATTAAATATCCGGAAATTTTTGAATTATTTCCTCTGCCGCCTCAGGCGGAATCGCGGCTCCTTTTGGAGGCCAGCGCATAGAAGGAGACGGAGATGAGCAGCACGAGGCCGTCGATGAGGCGCGTCCAGAAGCCGGACCAGCCGGAGCTGACGATGCCTGCTTCGATCGTCCCCATTATTATAGAGCCGACGACTGTACCCCAGACCGTGCCGCTGCCGCCGTAGACTGAGGTGCCGCCGAGGAATACGGAGGCGAAGACGAGCAGCAGATAGCCGTCGCCCTGCGTCGGCCACCAGTTCCCCATCTCCATCGTGGCCAGAATGCCGGCCAGCCCGGCCGCGAAGCCGAGGTAGGCGAAGACGCAGGCCCGCGAACGCTCCACCGTGATGCCGAGCATCCGCGCCGCACTGCGGTCATCACCAATAAAGCGCAGGTCGTCGCCCCATCTGGTGCG
>JAVVPF010000115.1 GCA_036655895.1 Cloacibacillus sp.
CGACATCTGCTGCGTCCGGACGCTCAGTCTCGCGGTATGAAAGTTCGACCGCGTTTATTTTGAGCACGGCAGCCGTCTGCGCCGCGCGTCTGCCATAGGCGCCGTTTGAGATGACAAGCAGCCGGCCGTCCCGCGGCAGGACGCTGCCTATGACGGATTCTACTCCGTATGTGCCGCTTCCTTGCATGGGCACCGCTGTGTAGGCCGCGCGCGAACCTTCGTTTTCCACAGCAAGCGAGACCAGCTCCTCCCTCATCCGCTCAACGAGGTCGCTGTAATCGCTGTCCCACGTGCACCAGTCGCGCAGCATCGCCTCTTTCACCGCCGCAGTGGTAGAAAGCGGCCCGGGTGTGAGCAGAAGGTATGGATTTTGCGTCATTGTATATTCTCTTCCTTTCCCGCGTTTTTAGCGTTTATCATGTTTATTTTTTCTATGAGCATCGGCAGCTCCGTTATCTCGTTTATTACGAAATCGGCTCCCGCGGAATAAAAATTCCTCTGCGTGCGGCGGAATTTGTAAAGGCGCTCGGAGGCTGAAAGCGAGGCAAGCTCCAAGCGGTCAAGCCCAAGTTCGCTGCTTCCAGTGATGACGCCCACGCTCCATACCCCCGCGTTTTTCCCCTCTGCGATGTCGCTTGCCGTGTCTCCGACTTTGACCGCGCGGCGCGGAGGATATACGCCCAGTTTTTCCATGTTCCTGAATATCATGTACGGGTACGGGCGGCCAAGCCCTGTTTCATCGGGCGTCACCAGTGCGTCCGGGCTGTAGCCTGCGGCGGCCGCGCCCTCCGCTACTACCTCCATCATCTTCGCGGTGTATCCGGTTGACGAACCTATCATGATCTCCCCCACGCGAAGCTGTTCCACCGTCTCGACGACGCCCTCTATCGGGCGGCAGAAGGCGTCCAGCGTCTTCATCAGCGCCGGTACGAAGTCCGCGTAGAGGCGTTCTACGTCGTCCTCCATCCACGGATAGCCGTGGTTTTTCAAAAAAAGCGCGGAGATGCGCTCGATCTTGAGCAGCTCGCGAATATGATCCCTTTTTGCAAGTCCCATAGGCCCGCGCGCTTCCTCTATGGAGATGGGCAGTCCGTGGTCGGCGAATACGCGCGTGAAGGCGTTAAGCGGCGCAAAGCAGCCGAAGTCGACCGTTGTGCCGGCCCAGTCCAGAATTACGCACGAAATGTTGTTTTTATTTTCTTTCATTAATTAAGACCTCCATGTCTGTAGTGCGGATTTTTTTGAAAGTTTCCCAGCGGCGTACTCATAGGCGAGACGCGCCGCTATATTGACCGTTATCACCAGCACCGAAAGAGCGGCGGCCGGCGCAATGTCGCCCGCGTCCTCCATGTTCACGATGGCGACTGAGGCCAGCTTGAAATCTGCGGGATATAGAAAGACGACGGCCGATACCGTCACCATCGAGTTTACGAAGATATAGACGGCGCTTTCAAGCAGCGCCTCGGAGCACATAGGCAGCGTCACGCGGCAGAAGGTCCTGTAAAGCGGCACCGACATTGAT
>JAVVPF010000116.1 GCA_036655895.1 Cloacibacillus sp.
GCGCGCTATAGTTGCATCGTTAGCCTTGATTATGTACGCGCCTGGCTGAATGACGGAGACGTTCGGGGTACCGTTCCTTGAAAGGAACATTTTGCTTTTCAATACGCCCTCTTCGACAGACCACGCCTTCGTAACGGCGTCCCGTTTCGCGGTGAGCACTGGCATACTGTGTTCGACGCTCTCCTCAGGATAGTGGATGGTAAGCACAAGCAGATTGTCGGCTGTTACCTTCTTGCCGCGCGCCGCCATGTCCTGTCTAGCTTTGAGCACCAGCGGGTAAAACTCGTCGGCCTTGTCGTAGGCGGTCTTCATAACGGCTTCGTATGCCGCCACATGTCCCGCAATGCGCAGCCCAAGGTTCACGCCGATGGCGGGCGTTGTAGATTCTGTCAAAATGCTGCACGCGCCCTTTAGACCAAACGACGGGTCTGTGATGCCGGTGTCTATGGCTCCGTCAAATGTTTGCAGCGGCACTTTTTTCGAACCGCCGTCCGCAGCGCTCACCATAATGATAGAATCGCCGCTCTTTTGCCGCACGTCCGCGGAAACTGTCCCGCGAAGTCCTACTACCTTGCCTGGCGTCTCGCCGGGAGGTGTTGTGGACGTCTGCGTGTACCACGCCCATCTCAGGCCGCGGGCAATGATGTTTTTGTGATAGGCCGGCTCAAATACTTCGCTTACATATTTTTTGAGAGCCTCCGCGTGGTTGTATATAGGCGCTATAAGCGTCGCCACGTCATATCCGCTCCAGTCGATGGTGAGGCCGGTAGATTGATCATTCACATAACCGCTGCCGGTCGTGAAGCCCATCTCGTGCGCGTCTCCGAAGAAGAACGGCTCGTACTCGTTGACAAGGCGATGCATGGTCCTTGTTATAGCGGACTCAAAACCTTGATTGTCTCTGTTCTGGTCTATACCGACGCGATAGCGGTATGAGTTCGTGCCGCGCTGGTTTCTCCACGCTCCGTCAACGTTGTAGCGGGGAACTATGACGACAGATATTTTTTTCAGTAAATAGTTGAGGTCGCCGTCCGCAAGACGTTTAGCCAGCACCTGCATGGCGTCTCCCCCTGAAGACTCGCCTCCGTGTATCTGCCCCTGAAGCCAGACGACCGGCTTTTTAAGCGCCTTTAAATCGTTCGGGTCAAAGACGGGAGGGTCGCTGAATACTAGCAGCGGAAGCTTGAATGAGCCCTCCAGAACAGATGCTTTGCCGGCCGCCGATGCGTAGCTGGGAAATTCTCCAACGACTTTCCAGCGCATGTTTTTCGTTGAAAGACCGGCGATGAAGCCCAAAAGTTCTTCTTCAGTCGCTTGGTAAGATTTTTCGCCAAGGACGTCGCTGCCTTTGCCGCTTCTTATTCTAGGTAAAAAGCTGAAATCAAATTTTGTCTCTGCGAATTTTTTGTCGTGAAAAGCTCTCAGGTAATCAGGATAGTCGAGGTTGGCGGCGTTTACGCCACCCCATGGTATCGACGGCGGCG
>JAVVPF010000117.1 GCA_036655895.1 Cloacibacillus sp.
ACGCGAGAAAGAACGCACCGCGCCGGTCGTCGCGTCTATCTCATAGTCGTATTCCGCGCCGCCCGCGTAAAACTCCAATTCATATTCCGAGTGTCCCAACTCCCTGTCGAGTTTCATCTTTGTGAACTGCGCCTGCTGTGCGGTGACGCCAGCGTGCTTCAGCGCGATTTCCTTCGCCTTTGCCTCGCCGATGAAGCTGGCCGCGTCCGCACAAACGGCTCCGATCCCAAGCGTCGCCGCAACCGCAGTGACCGCGATGATGCCTATAAATTTTTTCATTGTGATTCCTCCTTGATTTTTTGTAACGCCTTACATGGGGCTAGTATAATTGAAACGTTAGGAAAAAACATTAAATTTTTCACAAAAAATGCTAAGTATAAACTGAGATTTTAGAACCGCTCAAGGTAAGCAGTTTTATTTGCCGCAATAGCAATAATTTTGCGTTTGTGTTAAATTTATATAAAACAACGGGAGGGCGGGTGTCGCTTATGGTGACGGCGGACAATATGATCCTCTTCGTATCGGCTATCCTTCTTTTTTGCATCGTTTTCAGCCGAGTTCTTACAAAGATCGGGATACCGGTCCTTGTTTTCTTTATATTTGCGGGCATGTTCCTGGGGTCGGACGGCGTTGGCGGAGTTTATTTCGACGGCGCGAAGCTCGCGGGGAATATCGGAAACATCGCCATCTGCTACATTTTGTTTGCGGGCGGGATGGCGACAAGGTGGGGCTCCATAAAGGACGTGCTTGTGCCGGGCACGCTGCTTGCCACCGTGGGCGTCGTCATAACCGCGGTCCTGGTCGGTGTGGCCGCACATTTTCTAGTTGGCTTTACGCTCCTTGAGGGGCTTTTGCTCGGTTCTGTGGTCTCATGTACGGATGCCGCCTCAGTATTTTCAATTTTGCGTTCAAACGGGCTGAACTTAAAGGGGAACCTGGCGCCGCTGCTTGAACTTGAAAGCAGTGCGAACGACCCCGCGGCCTATATGATGACGATAGCGACGCTTGCGCTGCTGCTCTCTCCAGAAAAAGGCTTTTTCTCCCTTGCGAAGATGCTTTTGCTGCAGGGGGCGGTCGGGCTTACCGCGGGGTATATTTTGGGGCGCGCGGGCGCGGAGATAATGAGCCGGGTGCGCCTTAGCAGCGATGGACTTTATCCCGTGGTCGCGGTCGTCATCGCCGCCTTCATTTATTCCGCGGTGCAGATAATGCACGGCAACGGTTTTCTTGGGATATACACGGCTGGCATCGTCATGGGCAACAGCGCCATGCACCATAAAAAGGCGACGGTGCGTTTTTTTGACGGTTTTTCGTGGCTCATGCAGATAACGGTCTTTTTGACGCTGGGGCTGTTGGTCTTCCCCTCTCAATTGCCCCCGGTGATGATCCCCGGCCTTATGATATCGGCCGTGCTGATGTTTGTCGTGCGCCCTCTTGCCGTCTTTCCGCTGCTTCACTTCTTCGACTACTCGTTTAAAGGAA
>JAVVPF010000118.1 GCA_036655895.1 Cloacibacillus sp.
AATACGCTGACGCCGCGGCGCGGCCAAACGGCGTCAGCAATGCTGACAATTCTAATAATCATGATTATCAGCATTGTAACAAACCGTAGCGGGGAATGCCGCACTAGCGCCGTTACGTTAAAACGTCAGGCGGTCAAACGAGGGAATAAAAAACCGCTCTTCCGCGCCGTTCTTTTTTCAGCAGACCTTTTGCCGTAAGGCCTCTAAGCAGAGTGATGGCAGTTGCTTGGGATATTTTCATCAACTCCTGAAGCTCGCTGCGGGAAATGGCGCCTCTTTCTTTTGTCAGCGCAAGCGCTGCGCGTTCGTTTGGGCGCAGCGGGGCTGCGGGAGGTTCTTCCCGTGTCTGTGTGTTTTCTCTGTTAAAATTTGCGTTTGGAAGCGTAATTTTAAATCCGTTGTCAGAAACCTCGATGAGCGGCGCAGTACCGCAGACGGCGCAGCTTTCCCTTATTTTGAGGATGCCGGTGCCGTAGGCCTCTATCAAGTTTAAGCGGTAAAAAATATCCGCAAGTTTCTTGTTTCTTGTAATAGAGATGCCCAGCATAATGTCATTGTAAGATATGCCTTTGGCCAGACCCCCGATGGAGACAAATTCTATTCTGTCGTCGAATATGCTTATCAGAGTGCTTCCGCTCAGTGAATAATCACGATGCACAACGGCGTTGAGCAGCGCTTCGCGGATCGCGCAGGCTGGATAATCTGGCATGTCTACGCGTTCAAGCCCATGGATCTCGGAGCGGGTGCGGTTATATCTGGATATATAGTCGAAGGCCTCTTCTATTTGGCCTATCAGCGAGCCGGAGGCCTCGTGTCTGTCTTTGAAGACGCTTTTTCTGCCGCCTTCAAAGACGGCAAGCTTGATGGTGTGCGGGCATTGGTCCGATAGAAGAAGAGCAGCGTTGGTGTAATCACCGTCGCACCCGATAAGCCCGAGCGTCTTTTTTTGAGGTTCGCCGAAAGGCAGCTCCTTTTTCGCAAAATATGACGAGAGCTTGTCAAAGGTGAGCTGCTGTTCCCGGGAACGCGCCTCTTCAAAAGAATCTCCGCCTGTTTCTTTTATCATGCTGAGTATTGCGCTCTCGGAGGCGGGGACTGTGGAGGCTCCCTGTCGCAAAAAGACGCCTTCGGGACGCAGCCCCTTCCCCGCAAGATAATAGGGACGAGCTGTGCCGCGCTGTACGCTTACGGTGATGATCTCTTTGTCTTCCAGATTTTCAGCGGCGCACTTCGTAAATAATGTCACGTCTGGCCGTATGCCGTCCCTCACGGCGTTTGCCGCGCGCAGCAGCGTATCGTCTGCGGTCGGCACGCCGTAGATCGTTCCGTCGTCATTTATGCCGATATAGATGACGCCGCCGTTTGTATTTGCAAAGGCGATAACAGTCTTCTTTATATCGTCGACATATTCGCGTTTTAGTTCTGTAGTTTCGTTCTCCGTCAGCATCGAAAGACCTCCTGAGCCATATTAACGACC
>JAVVPF010000119.1 GCA_036655895.1 Cloacibacillus sp.
AACCGCCCTCAGCCGTAGAAAGACAAAAAGCCCCTTCCGTTTACGCATCGCGCGAAACGGAAGGGGCTTTTTAGACTATACCTATACCTGACAGAACGGTTACACAGGCGCTGTGCGGCGTCAGCCTCGCAGCCAGTCCGCGGCAAACTGGGCCGCAAGCGCCGCTCCCATAGCGAGCACTTTTTCGTCCAACGTATAACGCTCGTGATGGTTTGACATCTCGGAACCTGGCGCTTCAGGGCTTCTTCCGCCGATGAAACAGTAAACACCAGCGGCTTTCTCAAGAAGGAATGAAAAATCCTCGGAGCCTGTCAGCTTTTCAAACGGCGCAAGAGATTCTTCGCCGAAGAGCGAAGCCGCGGCGTGACGGGCCGTATCAACCGCCTTTTGATCTGCATTGATAACGGCGGGACAAAGATATTTATATTCCAGCTCTGCGGTACATCCATAGCCGCGCGCAACATCTTCGGCAATCTTTCTTATCATCGGCTCTATCTCCATGCGGAACTTAGGATTGAAGGTGCGCACGGTACCGTCCATCTCGGCGCGGTCAGATATTATATTGAAGCGGTTGCCTGCGCTGAAGGTGCCTATAGTCAGCACCATTGAGTTAAGGGGGTCGTTCGCACGGCTCGTTACTGTCTGCAACGCCATAATGACGGCAGAGGCCGCAACTGCGGCGTCGCGTCCCAGATGGGGCGCCGAACCGTGGCTTGCCTCGCCCTTTATCCTAAGCGTGAACATATCGCAGGAAGCCATTCTTTCTCCGCCTTCGACGTTTATCTTTCCCGCGTCAAGCTGCCCCCAGACGTGCGCTCCATAGACCACGTCCACGCCTTCCATAAGACCTTGGGCGACGGCGGCCTTCGCACCCGCCGCAATCTCCTCCGCCGGCTGGAAGAAAAATATGACGCGGCCACAAAGTTCCTCTTTTATATCCGACAATATCTTCGCAGCGCCCAGCTGCATCGCTATATGCGCGTCATGCCCGCAGGCATGCATGACGCCGTCGTTCTGCGAAGCAAATGGCAGTCCAGTCATCTCTTTCACCGGTAGCGCGTCTATGTCGGCACGCAGCAACACCGCGGGGCCTGGAGCTACACCTTCAAGAACAGCAGTACAGCCGAAAATACCGTCAAAGAGCTTCGGTTCAAGGCCCATCTCACGCAGGTCGCACATTAGAGCCTTCGTCGTCTCCTCCTCGCGTAGCGTAAGCTCAGGGTGCGCATGGTAATATCTGCGGCGTTCAGTTATATATTCCGTGTATTTTCTGGCGAGCGCCTTGATGTCGGCCATCAGACTCAGCTTCTTTCTTCAAGGAAATCCGTTGCGAACTGCGCGTAAAGCGCAGCTCCTCTGTGGAGGACATCCTCGTCTACTGTGAACTTATCGCTATGGTTGGAATAGGTTATGCCCTCCTCAGGTTTGAGCGCTCCGATGAATCCATAAAAACCGGGAACTTTTTCCATGAAA
>JAVVPF010000120.1 GCA_036655895.1 Cloacibacillus sp.
CCCATGCAGAGCGCGGGGTCATCTTCCGATGAAGGCCAAGACCCCGTTTAAATTTTTTAGTATTGGGACGGTGGAGCTTGAGTCAAGCTCTCCGCAGAAGAAAAGGTCGTTGTCGAAGCCCAGGCCCGCGAGTATCCTGCCGTGAGCCGATTCCTGGCAGACCGCTGTGATGTCGGGGCCGACGTGATGCCAGAGCGCCATCGCGGCCATCGCGCCGTCTGTAAGTTCCATCTCGGTGCCGCCGTTTGACGGGGCGAGTACTAGCATTTTTTCTATCAGCATCCCCGCGCAGATTGTGTCTTCAAGCGAGAATTCGCCGTTTCTTCCCGCGCAGAGGACGCCTATGTTGGTGCCGGAGCAGATGGCGTCCCAGGCGGCGGCTTCCGCGTTTCTCGCGCAGGCCGCTATGACGTGCGCGCAGCCTTCGCTTGCCTTCATTATGGCTCTTGTGCCGTTTGAGGTGGTGATTATGGCGTTTTGGGGGGCGCCCGCTGCGGAAAGTTCAAGCGGCGAATTTCCGAAGTCAAAACCGGGCGCGGCAAGTCCGCCGCGTTCTCCCATTATTTTCCAGTCGCCGCCAAGTTGGTCTCTCATTTCAAAGGCGGCGTCAACCTCCGTCACAGGAACGAGCACCTCGCCTCCCGCGTCAAAGAATGTCGTTATCTGCGTCGTGGCGCGCAAGAGATCTACCACAACGCGTACGTCATGTTCTTTCAGCGCCTCGCAAGGCAGAAATGCGGCGTCAAATATATATTTCATTTACTAGACCTCCTTTTTATTGTACTGGCCATTCCGTCAGGTAATATTTATTTTTCCCGGCGCGCTTTGCCTCGTAGAGCGCGCGGTCTGCGGCCGCGTAAAGTTCACGGCAGGTTACGTTGTCTGTTTTGCGGGCGACTGTGACGCCTACGCTCGCCGTGAGGCGCAGGAAGCCGCATGAGACTTCAAGCGCCGAAATGAGGCGCTTCGCGGTCTTCGCGGCGGAACGCGGCGTGACGTTTCCGGAAAGAAAGATGAAGAATTCGTCGCCGCCCATCCTTCCGATTATGTCGTCGTCTCTTAATGCCGATCTCATTGTGTTCGAGGCGGCTATCAACGCGTCGTCTCCCTGAAGATGGCCCAGGCTGTCGTTTATCTGCTTGAAATTGTCAAGGTCTATCATAAAGACGGCGCAGCGGTCGGAGGCGCCCATCGCCTCTATGCGTTCATCGCCCATACGCAGCGCGGCCTCTCTATTGAGCAGGTTGGTCATCGCGTCATGCGAGGCGCGCTCCGCAAGCTCTACTATTGCGCTGCGTTCTTCGTGTATGTCTTCAAATACTATGAAGGCCTTGACGTCGTCGGTGTACGGGTATTTGACCATCTGAACGTTGGCCTTCGTCCAGCGAAAGAGGCCGTCCGCCTCCTCGCGGAAGATAAGGTTGTCCTCTTTTACTCCGGCGAAGAAGAGCCCGAGAAGGCGTCCTTCGT
>JAVVPF010000121.1 GCA_036655895.1 Cloacibacillus sp.
TCTGCGAAGACCATCCGCTCAACAGGCAGATAGCGCGCAGACTGCTTGAAAAAAACGGCGTCCTCGTCACCTGCGCCACGGACGGACAAGAGGGCGTTGAAACATTCGTCGGCTCCCCGCTCGGCTTTTTCGACGCCATCTTGATGGACATCCGTATGCCTGTCATGGACGGCCTTGAAGCGACGCGAAAGATCCGGCGGCAGCCGCGAAACGACGCCGCGCACATCCCGATAATCGCGATGACTGCGAACGCCTTCGACGACGATATAAAAAAATCAAAAGAAGCGGGGATGGACGCGCACATCACAAAGCCGTTCGACCCAAAAAGGCTGTGCAGCGAGCTATATTCTCTGATAACAAAAGAAGATGGACGGAGGCTGAAATTTGAACAGTATAAAACTGATAATTGAGGCCTATCTCAATGAATATCTGCTGCACAGAGATGTTGAAAAAACGCTCTCTCTGCTTTCGGACGACATCTGCTGGATAGGCTGCGGCGAAGGAGAGAAAGCCTTTGGCGCGGCGGCCGTAAAAGAAATGCTCTGCCGTGAGATGAAGGTGACGCCCGCTAAATTTGCGTGGAAGATATCCAATTATCACGAGGTAAAGATTGGCGAAGAGGCAGCCAGCGCCGTCATGGACTTAAGCGTCGAAGACCTTACGCAGAAGCACGCCATAAGCGCCATGAACATCAACTTCACCTGCTCCCGCGCGGGCGATGCCGTTAAGATCCGCTCCATACACGTTTCCGTACTAAGCGGCCTTCAGGACAAGGACGAGTTCTTCCCCGTCTCCCACACAGAAAAAAAACTTCAGCGGGACCTGCTCGACTCGCAGGCGGAGATGACGCTGCTCATGGACACGGTGCAGGCCGGCATCGTCGTGCTGCGCTACGACTGCGGCGCGCTTTTTCCCATCTATTTCAACGACGGCGTCTGCCGCCTGCTTGACACATCGCGCGACAATCTCCTGATACATTACCGCAAAGACGCCTATGCCGGCCTCCATGTTGAAGACAAGGCGCGCGTAATCAGAGCCTTCGACGACGCCGCTTACAACATGACGAAAATCTGCGAGACATACCGCCTCATGGGGCCGGACAACGAATATATATGGGTCAGCATCGACGCTGTGCCCGTGCGGAGGACGGACGGCAACGTATACTTCTACGCAGTCTACACCGACATCACAGCCGAGCGCAGACTGCTGCTTGAGGGGCGCATCCGCGAAGAGACGATAAACATCGCCGTCGAACAGACGGGCGTCAACATCTGGACGCTCGACCTGGACAAACGAAAAATATCCTATCACCATAAAGACAAAAGCCCCTCCATGCTCTGCTGCGGGGAATACACCTGCTGCGTCCCCGAGAGCTTCATCAGCGACGGCAGAATATTTGAAGAAGACATCCCCGTCGTACTCAAAATGTACGACGACATCTATAACGGAGCCGCG
>JAVVPF010000122.1 GCA_036655895.1 Cloacibacillus sp.
ACTCCGCCGACGTCGTTTGCGCCTTCTTTTCCTGCAACCTTGCTTCCGGCAAACACGCAGTTGACCATATAGTAATTGTTACACGCCCCGACTATGCCGCCGACAGTGTTCCCGACACTTACTACGCTTCCTGAAACAAAGGTGCAGTTTGCCACTATCGCATAGTTTGCAACTCCGGCTACGCCTCCAATTCCAGTGGCGTTAGTGTTTGTGTTTTTGATATCGGCGCTTACGATGCAGTTTGCAAGAAGCGGGCTCTTCTCTAATGTCGGGAACGGATCTGCTTGACCACAGCTTCCCGCTATCCCTCCCGCAAGTCCTCCGTTGAAGAGGATGCCTTCTCTGGCGACGACGGTGACAGTCCCGCCAAAATAGGCGCAGTTCATGACGCGGCTACTCACGTTATTTCCTACAATACCTCCGACCCACGCATGTCCGGTCACGTCGCCTTTAAAGATACAGTTGTTTATTGAAGATGATTCAGCCGCGCCGGCGATGCCACCAACGGCCATAGCTCCTTCAGAAGCACCGATGACTGTGAGATTTTCCACGCTGGCCTGGTACAAACCTCCAAAGAACCCCTGATAGTTTCCGTTCGGGTCCTGTACCTTAAGTCCCGACACCGTATGGCCGGAGCCGTCAAAGGTTGCGTTGTAGAATTTGTCGTTCTCTGGGTCGTTTCCTATAGGGGTCCACTTTTCGCCGCCAAGATCGATGTCCGCGGTGAGGCGTGCGTTTAAGTCAGTTTCTCCATTGTTTACGCGGTCTCTGAATTTGACAAGCTCTTCCTTTGTGCCGATAAGCTCATATTGGGCGGCGTCGGCCGCAAAGGCGGACGGAAGGAACGCGAACTGCGCGCAAAGAAGCATAAGCGCGGATAATAAAGTTAATGGACGTTTATAACAGAATAGCTTATTTATAAACGTCTTGAAAATGGCGGGCCGGGGATTACCGGTAGAACACATGACATGTTGCCTCCTCTAAGAAAATACTTATTTCATGGAGCTGGAATAGATACAGGTTTTATTATAGCACCGGATTTAAAATAGGGGCCTACCCGCAGTATCTTCTTTCATATTTTATTCTCAAAAAAACTACAAAACCGCCTCCAGTTGGGCGTACCCAGCGGGAGGCGGTTCTGTAGGGAAAGAGGCGTCAGCGCCTTTTATGAGGTGAATATTTAGGGAATATGCTTATGCCGTCTTTACGGCTTTATGAACGTCATGCGCCGGTGTTTGCGCCGCCGCTCCAAACCAGATGTCTTTGAGCAGCATTACAAGGGCGAAAACGAAGCTTCCAGCGGCCGTAACGGCTGTAAGCGCTGTCATCAAAAATTCTCCGAATCCCATCATGTTCACAACCTCCTTTAAATGTCTAAATTAAAACTTTCAGAACGGCCGTT
>JAVVPF010000123.1 GCA_036655895.1 Cloacibacillus sp.
CCCAGCATCGAACGGTACTTTGGGTGCGGCATGTACAGGTCGAGGCAGTTGATTCCGTTTTCAGAGGCGCAGTCCACCAACGTTTTAAGATGTTTTCCGTCGTTTTCGACAAAACCTTCGCAGCCCAGCCCTATTTCACTCACCATAAGGCCGGTGCCGCCAAGTTCCCGATATTTCATTGAGTTCGCCTCTTTATAGTTTGATATTTTGATTTAAAAGCCATCTATATCATAGCAGAAAGCAGCGCCGAATCTTCGATTACTTTGTTATCTTCAGCCCTTTGAGCCAGTTGTTGATCTCACGTTTAGAATTTGCCGCGCTGCCGCCGCGAATGGCGAGGCCGGAAAGCATCCTTGACTTCGGGGCAAATTTTGCCACATCAGAAGGGATACGGCCAAGGCCGCTGCCTTCATGCGTACAAAATGGAACAACTATCTTGCCGGCCAGATTGACGCTTTCAAGCAGGGTAAACATGCCCATCGGAAAGGTACCCCACCAGTTAGAAGATCCGACGAATACGACGTCGTACGACCCGATATTTTCAGGAACTCTCTTCAGTTTCGGACGAGCGTTCTGGTCCTGCTCTTTGCGTGCCAAGTCCACCGTGGCTTTGTAGTCCTTAGGGTATGCATTCGTCGTCTCAATTTGAAAAACATCCGCGCCAAGCTCCGCCGCTATCTCCTGGGCAACTATTTTTGTGTTGCCTGAATGTGAAAAATAGACGACAAGCGTCTTTAAATTCTGGCTGTTCATAGGTATAGACTCATCCTTTCCATCCGCGGGAGCCTGCGCTGCGCACGCCGTTCCAATCAATATCAGCACTATAAAAAGTGTCGCTGTCTGAAATAACCGATTAAGTTTCATTAAATCGTCCTCCGTTTTTTTGGTTTCCCTAACCGCGGCATCCCGCCGGTATAAACACGCGTAAGTTTGCACGGCATACTTACGATAACACATGGAGTTAGCTCCAAGTCAACAGGACTATAGACAATCAGAGAATATTAAAGGCGCGGTATAATGGGGGCCGAGATATTTTATCGTAAATTGTTCCGTACATATTCTTAGGACGTTGCGGTACTCCCATGACGTAACAAGCGCCAGGCCCGAGAGTTTTCTCCCGGGCCTTTTGCTAATCGTTTGATTTGTTGTTTGATTGTCTGTTTGTGCGTTTCTTCGGTTTAGAAGAGGCCGGAGACCTTTCCGCTGGCGTCTACGTCTATGTTGCAAGCGGCTGGGCGTTTTGGCAGTCCGGGCAT
>JAVVPF010000124.1 GCA_036655895.1 Cloacibacillus sp.
GGAACGGCTTCGCGCTTCGGCTGGGAGTGCCGTCTGAGATAACGCTTTTTGTGCTGCGGTCAAAAGTCGAGCGCCCGCTGGTTACGCAGATGGGGTGCAGCGAGCGCTGTTAGAAAGGTTTGAAGTCCGGCGCCGCGGTGAATTCTACGGTGTTTCCGTCAACACCTGTTATTGTGCCGTTGCCGTCAATAGCATTGTAAATTTTATCAAAATTATCTATTGAGCTTGTCGCAAAGGCAGGAGAGACGTTGTACCATTTATCGTTGCGATTGTCGTATATATACGCAACTGTGAATCTGTTACCCCCATTATCGTATGTTTTTTCACTGGCATACAGCACTGCTTTACCGTCCCATTTCACATCCGATTTCAGATACAGCTCTTTCCCATTGTAAGAGAAAGGAATATTGAAAAGTTCTGGAAAATCTTTTCGCAGTTTCTCCATTAACTCAATTCCGCCCGGATGTCCGTTGGTTCCAGCAAGTTCCTTGTATTTTTCTAAAACCTTATCATAAAGAGTCGTTGAGTCCGAGATTTCCTCTCCATCATGGTCGTGCCCCTTAATGCTGCAAAAAATACTCAATTTATCACCGTCGTCAAGGATGATTAGATATGCGCCCTTCGCTGGACAGATCCCTGTGTACAGGGCTTTGCCTGAGCCGACATCTGTGTTATTGTGCGCGGCCTGTGAAAACTGCGCCATCGCGTTTTTAAGGTTCTCGTTGAAATTTTTGCCGCTTCCCGTGCTTTCCACGGAGTAGGCGCTCTTTATCGTGCGGCGGTTTGCGGCGCAGACGGCGCGCTGGCTCGCGTCAATCGTTGCGCCCGAACTCAGCATCATCAATCCTGCCAGTATCCCGACCAGCACTACAGCAATCAATACCTCTACAAGCGTAAAGGCCGTTTTTCTTTTGAAATCACCCTTAGTCAGCGTCATTAGAACCCCTCTTTTCAATTGCGCCATACAATGTTCTCGGTTTCTATTTTCATATATTATACCGTAGAAAAGGCCGCGTATTCTCTGCCTATTTCCATGGTGACCAAATAGCTCGATTATTGACCTTGCTGACGGTAGAAGCCGATCTCATACCAAACAAATTAACTAAATTAACCAATTTTTGACCCAATTATTCTTGTCGTTGACACATAAGTATATTCTGCATATAATTTAGGACAGATGTCCCAGATTTGAAAAAATAAGAAGATGATACTATGGGTAA
>JAVVPF010000125.1 GCA_036655895.1 Cloacibacillus sp.
AGAAATGGCACGTCATCTTGCCGACAGATACGGCGTTGCCGTGGATGTAGCTATTCATCAGCCGAGCCGTCAGGGTGACCAGAGGAATCATCACGCCCATATGCTGATGAGCAGCCGTCGCATTACTTCCCAAGGTTTTGGTGAGAAGGCTCGTGAGCTGGACGACAGAGCGCGTGGCCCGGTAGAAGTAGAGCATATCCGCGCAGTATGGGCCGACATGGCTAACCGCGCTCTGGAGCAGGCCGGGCAGCACGTCCAGATTGACCATCGGAGTTTGACGGCTCAAGGTGTAAAGCGTCTGCCTACGCTTCATCTTGGCTCATCGGCTAGCGCGATGGAGCGACGCGGGATAAAGACACGCTTAGGGGATAGGAACAGGGCTTGTGTTGTTTCCAAAGAAGCGGTTAGGCAATGGCATGAAAAATGGATTAAACGCCAAGAGGAGATACGCCAATCAAAAGCGATAGAAAAAACGCAAATAGTTGTTGTACAGCACGAGGAAACTCGTGAGGAATTGGAAGAGCGCCTATATGGAAAGGTTGAAAAGCGGAAAGAAGTCTATATAGACTATACTGATTTTTATAAAGAAATATTTAAAAATAAAAAAAATACAGAAGAAAAAGGCCAATCTGTTAAGACAGATATAGAGTTACTTAAAGAGTATACTGAATTAGGAAAGATACGCTATACCGAAGAAGAATCATCGTTTATATCTAGCTGTAAGTATTCGCTTAGATTTTATATCAATAAACCAAGTGAAGAAGAACTGTTAATAGCTACTGAAAGGCTAAAAATAGCGAAAGAATCTTTACAAAAATTTGAAGAAAATAAAAAAGAACTAGGTTTATTTTCTAAATTATGGAATCAGACATCCTTAGAAAATGAAAAAAGTAAGTTGTCTTGTGAGCTTCGTAATGCAGAGTCTGCATATTCAAGAGAAAAAATAGCTTTTGAAAGAGCAAATAAAGACTTCAATGACATGAATACAGCATTAAATATCAAAAAAAATAGAGAACGCGAAGCCTCTGAGCGACAAGCTGTAGCGATGCAACGACCTGAGATGAAAGCTGCGCTTACTCGAAAAGAACAAGAACAGGCCAGAGAGCGGCAGCGTCAACAGGAGCAGCGGCAGGGTCAATATCTA
>JAVVPF010000126.1 GCA_036655895.1 Cloacibacillus sp.
TTGTATGTGAGGGTGATCTCACTGCTTTTGACAATAAAGTCAAAGGTTTTTTTTGTTGCGTTGTATTTCAGGATGCTCAGCTTCGCTCTGGCCGTAGTGCCGCTGGCCGAAGATTCAGTGTAGAGCGCGGCTATCTCATCCAGGCCGTCGCCGTCGATGTCTCCCGCAGCTATACCAGTTATGTCGTTTGCCTTCAGGCTTCCGCCGTGGTCCGTGGAAAACATTGTCGAGGTGGTGAAGACGCTGCTGTTTGCCGGGTCTTCTATCTTGTAGACAGCTAGTTTTGCGGGGCGTGACACATCCGCCGCGGAGCCCTCAATAGCAGTGAAGAAGGCCGCTAGTTCAGGCGTGCCGTCACCGTCGAAGTCTCCTTTGACCATCCTGATGCTGGTAGTGGGTTTTATGGCTGTGAGGCCGCCCACTATGCTTCCGCCCGCGTTTATTTTAGTTCCTTCACTGCCGTTTACCCATGTATAACTGTCTGAGTAAAGGTAAGAATTGGAAGTGGAATAGAGTTTTTTGCCGTCTACAAGCATCACACGCATATAGGTTTCGGTGTCGTGTCCTCCTTTTGCCGTTACAAAGGTCACGGCGTAGTCGCTGTATCCGTCATTGTTCCAGTCATGGGCGACGATGTCGTGCATTGTTGTAACTCCAAGCGGCTCCGCCTTTTTCCAGCTGCCGTCTCCTTTAAAATTAAACTGATATGCAGGGTATATGTTGTCAATCAGAATCCTCTTAGGCATAGCAAGCTTGCCGGAGGTGCCCTGTTTATATATATCGAAACCAAGCTGGCTGTACATATCATCCTTCTTAACAATGAACGAGGTGACTATGATATTTTGGGGGACATTGTTAAAGCGTGTTATTCCGTAGAAATCAGGAGATATCTCCACAGATGACGGCACATATCCTTCCGTGGTGGCTAAAGCGAATGGAATTGCCGTGGGCAAGTAGTTAGACGAATCGTGACAGCCGTCATTTGTGTAATCGATGTTATCCGGAGAATTATAGTCATCATTCAGATTTTTTCCTTCCACAACCTTTTCTTTTGTGCCCATCATGGTTTTTACATTAGTTTT
>JAVVPF010000127.1 GCA_036655895.1 Cloacibacillus sp.
GGTCGATCTCGGCTCGCTGGTACTGCTGATGAGCATATTCGGCTGGAAGGTGGCTGTTGTCTACGTTGTGGTCGGGCTCATCATTGCAATTGTCGGCGGTACCTTGATTGAAAAATGTCGGCTGGAAAATCAGGTGGAGGAGTTCATTCGCGGCGGGCATCATTTGGATATGCCGCAGGAAGAGCTTCGCTTCAAGGATCGCATGAGGTACGCATGGGAGCAGGTGGTTTCCACCGCAAAGAAGGTCGCGCCCTATGTGCTGATAGGCGTTGGCATCGGTGCGCTGATTCACAATTGGATTCCCGAAGAATTCATTGTGAAGGTGCTTGGCGACCATAACCCCTTTGGTGTGATCCTTGCGACCCTTGCGGGTGTACCCATGTACGCTGACATCTTCGGCACCATCCCCATTGCCGAGGCACTGTTGGCCAAGGGCGCATTGCTGGGCGTTGTGCTATCCTTCATGATGGCCGTAACTACGCTGTCTTTGCCCTCCATCATCATGCTGAGAAAGGCTGTTAAGCCCAAGCTGCTTGGAATCTTTGTTGCCATCTGCACGGTAGGGATCATCCTTGTAGGCTACTTCTTCAATGCCTTCCAATACCTGCTGGTGTAATCAACAGCAAAAGCGGCAGCATATAGGCTGTCAGAAATGAGGGTTTCTTATGGCTCAAAGCTGGTATCCAGTCGTTGATATCCTATCCTGCATTGAATGCGGAACCTGCACCAATTTTTGCCCGCATGGGGTTTATGACAAGGCAACAGCACCTGTCCCGGTAGTCATCCATCCGAATGGCTGCGTAGATCATTGCCACGGCTGTGGCAATCTATGCACGGTCGGAGCCATCCGCTACGTTAACGACGATACGGGCTGGATCGCCCCTGCCCTTGAGGGAAAGGCAGACGATGCCTCACTCGGATGCGGGTGCGGTTGCGGATGCGCCTGCGGAGGAAACTGCAATGGATAAAAAACACAATTTACTGCTAAAGATAATGGTTCCCGTGCTCATCGTTATCGCCTTGGGAGCAATAT
>JAVVPF010000128.1:0-397 GCA_036655895.1 Cloacibacillus sp.
GTCGTCTGTATTTTCTCCCGTCTCAAGAAACTTGAGCCAGTCCCTCCAGAACGGACTTTGATTGTTTTCCGCGGTCAATTCTACAAACGGTCCCCATACCGGTTCTTTTTCCGGGAAACCGGCCGCTTTTGGTATGACGCGGCATTTTATTACACCATAACCGCCGCCATCCCATTTTATTTTTCCAGAGGTTGTGAAGATGTAAAAATCCCCGCTAACCGCGATAGTTTGACCCAAGAGCGGATCTCCTGCTGTGTCGGTCAATCTCCAATATTTTCTGCCTATGGTGGATGAATTTGGTGGCTCTGTGGATATATCGGCAGAGGCCTCTGTGCCTCCTGAAATATACCATTCAACCAGAGATTCGTCTGTGAGGTTTGACGCGTCGTCAGCCTGA
>JAVVPF010000128.1:407-995 GCA_036655895.1 Cloacibacillus sp.
TGTACTTGGCCGCAAGCTCCTTTACCTCTGTTTTCAAGACGTCCTTCTTGTTGCTTACGTCTGTCGTTCCGTTGAATATTTTTATATCTGTTACGGTATAGTCGGTTCCCTGGCTGATGTAAAAGAGCACCGGCCCGGCGTAGAGGTCGCCGGAGGTAGTGCCTTGCTTGCCGGGGGCGTTGAAAAGGCCCAGCTCTATTTCGACCTTGTGCTCCTTGTTTTTGTATTCGGAGGTGAAGGAGGTTTTCAGTATGTAGTTTTTGTCGTCGGAGGCGACATCAGATTTCGGCATCGAAAACGACAGTTCTTTTATGTGCTCGGAGCCTTCAAACGGAAAATCGCCGTCCTTATTCCTTTCCGTCACGGCGCCGTTTGAGAGGAAGATGTAGTGTTCGTTTTGCTCCGCCGTGGCTGGCACGTCGTTCAATATCTTTATCGTTGCTATCTTGTTGCTTTGGCCGTCATATCGAAGCGGCACGTTGTTTATGTCGGAGGCGCATCGGCGGTAAAAGGCGTCGGCGGTGTAGCGCGCGTCGTTGATGGCGACGCCCGCGGCTTCGGCTATGTCGTAAATATTGAGCGACTGCC
>JAVVPF010000129.1 GCA_036655895.1 Cloacibacillus sp.
GGTTTTTCGGTTACGGAAAGCGGAGCCGTCATTATGACCGACGATACACGAAAAACAGTGATAGCGGAGTGGCAATCGCGCAAACAGGACGAGGTGCTTCACCCATACACCGGCGAAAAAATTTTCATTGGGCAGCTGCCGCACCTTCAAGCAATGCTCCTAGCCCGGCATATTCGCGGTGACATGCAGGAATATACCCCGTACATCTGGAAGTAGGAAAGAAAGATGTTGGTAGTGGTCAGTTACGATGTCAATGTTACCAGTGAGGGCGGTGCGAAACGCCTTCGAAAAATAGCCAAACTTTGCGAAAATCATGGGCAGAGGGTGCAGTTTTCAGTTTTTGAATGTCTGGTTGACCCGGTGCAGTGGTCTGAGTTAAAATTTCAGCTAGAAAAGACCATTGATAATCAAAAAGACAGTTTAAGGTATTATTTTCTCGGCGCCAACTGGCAAAAAAGAGTTGAACACGTCGGAGCGAAAGAGCCATATGATCCCCAAGGACTACTTTTGCTGTGAGATGAATACATTTGTGTGCGCGAACCTCAAGCGTCCGAAAAAACGCTAGAAGGTTCGCGCTTTTGTAATGTAGCGCATCTTGCGGGTACTTACCGACGAATGAACCATGAAAAAGCGGGCGAAGCCACAAGTTCGCGCAATAATGGATTTTTATATTAGGGTTAGCTGCTCTAGCAAGTATACCGTCGCGCCCCGCACGGGCGCGTTAGTTGAAACTTTTGAAGCGTAGTCGGCAGATAGTGTAGTAATGTCGCGCCCCGCACGGGCGCGTTAGTTGAAACTTTTTCATTTATTCAATGCCTCCGTTTGCCCAAAGTCGCGCCCCGCACGGGCGCGTTAGTTGAAACTGCAAATCTCTGAATTGCTGGACAAGCTTTACCGGTCGCGCCCCGCACGGGCGCGTTAGTTGAAACCCCTTATAGATTTTATCGCGCAATACTTTGCAGAGTCGCGCCCCGCACG
>JAVVPF010000130.1 GCA_036655895.1 Cloacibacillus sp.
GTTATTATTACCAATCATCAATATCTAAAAAATATTTCTGAGATTATTCCTTCCGGAATGGAAGTGATTAACCTGGATGAAATGGAGGGGGAGATAGATATTGATGAGGCGTTGATTAAAAGTAAATGGCAAAGTTTAATCGATACAGACCCACTGTGCATTATTAATACTTCCGGTTCGACAGGAACCCCCAAAGGGGTGGTGTTGAATCATAGAAGTTTTCAAGATTTTATCGCACGATCTTTAGAAAGCTTCCAATTTTCAGAGAATGAAATGATAGGTTCACTTTCTCCTCTTGTTTTTGATATATACAGTTTTGAATTGTGTATGCTGATGGTGAAGAGCAGTACCATTGTTATTATTCCCGATGGTTTATCTGCCTTTCCTATAACCATATTAAAATTAATGCAAGAGCAGAAAATTTCATTTATATTTTGGGTGCCGACGATTATGGTCAACATTGCTAATATGAATCTTTTTGCATCCATTCAATTACCGGATTTAAAAACAGTTTGGTTTGCAGGAGAAGTTTTTCCAACTAAACAGTTTAATTATTGGCAAAGTCACCTGCCTCATACTTTATTCGCCAATCTGTATGGTCCCATAGAGATTACTTTGGATTGTACTTATTATGTTATTAATAGAGAAATAAAGGATGAAGAGCCGATCCCTATCGGATATGCCTATAAGAATACCGATATTTTAATATTGAATGATAAAAATGATAAAACGAAGCAGGGAGAAGAAGGGGAATTGTGTGTAAGAGGAACGTCCTTGGCGATGGGTTATTATAATAATCCGGAGAAGACTGCGGCTGCTTTTGTACAGAATCCTTTGAATCATTCTTATCCTGAAATTATTTACCGGACAGGTGATTTAGTTTATGTGAACGCACGAGGGGAAATCGTTTTTAAAGGGCGAAAAGACAGC
>JAVVPF010000131.1 GCA_036655895.1 Cloacibacillus sp.
CTTGTCCGAAATTTCGGGGGCGTCTTCGTGGAGCAGGCTTATTTTTAACAGATATTTTTCCGCGTCGTTTCTCAGCGTCTGTTGAGCTGTGGTGACGGCCTCTGAATCCGCTATCATGCGTAGCGAGAGAATGATGGTGGCAGCCACCGCCGCCACTCCCACCGTGAGCAGGACGGCCGCGATAAGCGTCTCTGGGAGCGAAAATCCGCGCCTTCTCACTGGGGGACGCTCCATGTTATTTTTTTGCCGCCGAGGTTGAACGAGGCCGCGATTTTTGCGACGCTGCCTTTAAAATCTTTCGTGTCGGAGGCCTCTGTGCTTACGGTGTATGTGTCGTAGCCAGATGGTTTTTTTATTGTCGTTTTTGTGTAGATAGTAATATTTGCCTCAGTGTCTTTGATCTCTGCCTCCGCGGTGACGCCGGTCTTTAATTTTCCTGCGTCGAAGTCGGCGGAGGTGATGTCGCCGCTTATGACTGCTTCGGCGGCGGTGTTTGCGAAGGAGCGCGCGGCATAGGCGAGCCGCTCTTTTACGAGCTGCTCGTTCTGGAATATTTCTGTTTTTTTAGTGAGTGTTCCTATATTTAAAATGACGGCGCAAAGGCTCAGTAAAAGTATGAAGCAGATGAGCACGGTAATCACGGTGGCCGCGCCTCTGTGCGCCTTTCGTTTTGCGTTGATATTGCAGCGCAAGCGGGAGCGCGCGCCCATGGTACCATTGATATTATCGCATAACTGCCATACATTGTACAACGATTGACGAAGATACGCGGCGGCCTTGGGTCTTCTTTGCGCCTTTGCGCGCCGCTTTCGCAAGATGTTTTCTCCGCCCGTCGTTTGTCTGTCATTCTGTGAAATCCTTCACCATCGTCCGTTCTTTCAGTGTATAATAGTTATGAAATAGTGACGTA
>JAVVPF010000132.1 GCA_036655895.1 Cloacibacillus sp.
CGTTATATAAAAAATTCGGCGTTACTCCATAAGGTCGCGCCCCGCACGGGCGCGTTAGTTTAAACAACTTGCACCGACCACGGTTGGGTAGGGTCGGTGCGTCGCGCCCCGCACGGGCGCGTTAGTTGAAACACCGGCATAATCGTCAACTGCGTGTGCATCGGGTCGCGCCCCGCACGGGCGCGTTAGTTGAAACAAGACGGCAAGTGGCAGAAAAGCTACCGGCCAGGTCGCGCCCCGCACGGGCGCGTTAGTTGAAACTTCAAACAATTTGCCGCCTCCTCCCTGTAAAACAGTCGCGCCCCGCACGGGCGCGTTAGTTGAAACAATTTCTTGTGTTGTCCTGAACACAATTTGTTTGTCGCGCCCCGCACGGGCGCGTTAGTTGAAACGTTTTTCAGCGTCGACGTGCGATGTACCGGCGCGTCGCGCCCCGCACGGGCGCGTTAGTTGAAACATATTCATTTAGTGTAGTACTGGCCATAGCCCTAGTCGCGCCCCGCACGGGCGCGTTAGTTGAAACTATTTCGTGGGACGGCCTGATCGGAGAATTCCGGTCGCGCCCCGCACGGGCGCGTTAGTTGAAACTACGTTGATGCAATGCGTGGGAAGTATGCCTACAGTCGCGCCCCGCACGGGCGCGTTAGTTGAAACATCCAGTGACCAACCCAGTAAATCACACGTATAGTCGCGCCCCGCACGGGCGCGTTAGTTGAAACGCTGCTATACCTATACCATAGTTCAAACGAGCTGGTCGCGCCCCGCACGGGCGCGTTAGTTGAAACGCATAAACTCACATGCGGCGTTATATAGCTGCGTCGCGCCCCGCACGGGCGCGTTAGTTGAAACAAAAGCTCTTCGACTTCGCGAGAAAGCACGGTCT
>JAVVPF010000133.1 GCA_036655895.1 Cloacibacillus sp.
CACGTCCTTCAGGCCCACGCAGGCAGCGATGTCACCGGCGCGAATTTCTTCGACTTCCAGGCGTTCGTTGGCATGCATCTGCACGATACGGCCGATACGTTCCTTCTTGCCCTTGACCGCGTTCAGGACGGTGTCGCCCTTGGTCAAAACGCCCGAGTAAACGCGCACGAAAGTCAGCTGGCCCACGAAGGGGTCGGTCATCAGCTTGAAAGCCAACGCAGCGAACTTTTCGCTGTCGTCTGCCTTGCGCGTCAGCTTCTTTTCTTCGTCGTCAGGATCGGTACCTTCGATCGCAGCCACTTCCACGGGAGCGGGCAGGAACTGGATCACGGCGTCCAGCATGCGCTGAACACCCTTGTTCTTGAAGGCCGAGCCGCACAGCATGGGCTGGATTTCGACAGCCAGAGTACGCGTGCGCAGACCGCTCATGATTTCTTCTTCGGAGAGGGTGCCCTCTTCCAAGTACTTGTTCATGAACTCTTCGCTGGCTTCAGCCGCGGCTTCGACCATCTTTTCGCGCCACTCGTTCGCCACGTCGACCAGGTCGGCGGGGATGTCGCGGTATTCGAACTTCATGCCCTGCGACTTTTCGTCCCAGAAGATGGCCTTCATCTTGAGCAGGTCAACCACACCTTCGAAACCGTCTTCGGCACCGATTGGCACGACGACAGGCACGGGGTTGCCCTTCAGGCGGGTCTTGATCTGCTCGACGACCTTGAAGAAGTTGGCACCGGTACGGTCCATCTTGTTCACGAAGGCCAGACGGGGGACCTTGTACTTGTTGGCTTGGCGCCACACGGTTTCCGACTGGGGCT
>JAVVPF010000134.1 GCA_036655895.1 Cloacibacillus sp.
CAGCTGCTTCTTCTACCTGCAGTACGCGCATGCGCTGGCCACCATCGTCATCACCGTGTGGATGGTGCTGGCGCTCACCTGCGGCATCGTCGTGTGGCGCCGCGGCTACCAGCCGGCGCGCTTCTTCATCATGGCCTTCATCGCGCTGATGCTGCCAGGCGTGCTGATCCTGCCCGCCCACCTGGGGCTGATTCCCGCCGTGGTGGCCAATGCGCAGCTGCTGGCCCTGCTGGGCGGCACGCTGGACGGCTTGCTGCTGGCGTTCGCGCTGGCCGACCAGATCCGGCTGCTGCGCAACAACCTGGAGCAGCGGGTGCAGGAGCGCACGCTGGCGCTGACCCTCAGCAACGACGCGCTGCTGGCGGCCAAGGAGCACGCGGAAGTGGTCAGCCGCCACCGCATCGACTTCCTGTCGGCCATGAGCCACGACATCCGCACGCCGCTGGCCGGCGTGATCGGCATGCTGAAATTCGCGCTGCGCGACCAGACGGTGCGCGGCCGCACGCAGGAATACCTGCGCATCGGCCTGCACAACAGCGAATCGCTGCTGGCCATCCTGAACGACATCCTCGATTTTTCCAAGATCGATGCGGGCCGCCTGTCGATCGAAACCGTGGACTTCGACCTGCTGGCGCTGATCGGCGACGCGGCCGGCATCGTGCAGGGCCAGGCCGATGCCAAGAGCCTGCTGCTGCGCCGCGAACTGGCGCTGGACCTGCCCCGCTACGTGCGCGCCGACCCCACGCGCCTGCGCCAGATCCTGATCAACCTGCTGGGCAATGCGATCAAGTTCACGGCCAACGGC
>JAVVPF010000135.1 GCA_036655895.1 Cloacibacillus sp.
ACTTACCCTGGTACCCCATAAAGCCTGAGTTATGTCCTCTACGCGCCTGACAGATACACCTGCTAAATACATCTCAATGAGTGATTCTTCGACCAATGCCTCGCGGCGCTTATAACGCTCGATGATGGTTGTTTCAAACGGTACGTTCCTCAAACGTGGAACTTTTAACTTTAGCGGACCAGCTGTGGCATGGAACGTTCTTGTATAATGGCCGGCCCTTGTACTTGCCCGTTCCGGAGATCTTTCGTATTTTGAAGCATGGCAGAGTTCGTCTGCTTCCGCATCCAGCATAGCATTGAGAGTTTCTTCAACGGTCTGTTTTACTAGGGCACTCAATTGACTGCGCACTCCTTCTTCATTGATGGAGATCAGTCTGGTCTTGCCCTCTGGATTTTCATGCTGCTCTGTGTTATTGTTCATTGCATAGTCCTCCTTTTGCTTCGTATGCTTGTTTGTCGCAAAACTAACATACCAGCGAGGAGGACTACTTTCAACCCCTTCACTAATTCTTGAAAGAATGTTATGAACGGGTAGCTATAGTCCGGTTCATTAATAGGCTCCTATCCTGATCTGGGCTCCAAGAGCTCTGATGGATGTACTGTAAAAGTGCTCATAATAGTATACGTTACCTCAGCTTTTGCCTTGAAATACCGACGTGCGCTTTGCAAAATTGGAAGGTCCCGCCGGCGCAAAAAGCGCGGCAATCAGCTCC
>JAVVPF010000136.1 GCA_036655895.1 Cloacibacillus sp.
GTGGCGGTGGATCAAGACGCTATCCTCCCAATGGAACTGTTATTGGCTTTTAGCTTCGGGTTCGCTGAGTAGGTTTTGGATGATTCCGCAGATCGCCTCTGTCGTAACCGAACCGGTTGCGGCGGAGATTGTCGGCGATGATCTCCGCGATCGGATTTTGGCTTACGAACACAGGCGCATTGCTTATCTATATGATCCGCAACCCAAATCCGGGGGCTGTGACAGTAAGCCGAAAGAAAAACCGAGCCGCGAGCTTGCGAAAGCAAGACAAGCGGCTCGGTTTCTGGTAAAATGGATGTATGAAAAACAACTTTACCGAGGGTAATTATCGCACATCAGCTCGGAATGTGCAACTGAAAATGGATGAAGTTTTTGCAGAGCGCGTGATCCCTGCGAACGACAAGGTGCGGCTATTAGACGAAATGATCGAGGAATTAGACTTGAGCCCGATCATGAGAGCACGGAAACGGCGCAGTCGGGAAGAACGGACAAGCGACATGGCGATGTTCAAGGTAATCGTATATGCAGCGATGGAGCGGAAGTATTCGAGCCGCCCGATCGAAGAAGCGTGCTTGCGTGACATCAACTACATATGGCTACTGAACGGAGAACCGGCACCGGGATACCGGAGCATTTGTCGGTTTCGAAGCGACGTACTGAGCGAGTGTGCAGAAGAGATATTTTACGAGTTCGTGCACAAGCTGAAAGCGC
>JAVVPF010000137.1 GCA_036655895.1 Cloacibacillus sp.
TGGAGGCGAAGGCAAGCGGCGTGCCAAGCGCGATGATGCCGTTGCTGCCGCTGATGATGCCTCCAAGAAAGAATATGAGCGCGAAGACGAGGGCGGGCGGTATCGGAAGCGTTGAGAGCGTATCGGGCAGCGTCTGCAGCACACCTGTGTGGTCGATAAATTCTTTCAGTACAAGCACGAGAAAGGTGTTCAAAAGCAGCTTCATTTCAAACGAACGGCGCGCCATTGACAGCGGATCCCCCGCTGTGAAGCGATAGACGAACGCGGCCGCGACAAGGACTAGAAGCACCGCTGGGACGACGGAAAACCTGCCGGCCAATATCAACGCCAGGATCAAGAGCAGCGGCCATAGATGCCGAAGCAAAGCAAGAGTCTCGCGCAGGCGGCCGCCGCTTTGCCTGCCGCCCGTTTCTTCTGGCAGCCTTCCGATGTACGGATAGTACCAAGCAGCACGAGGGCGACAAGCGGCATTATCATGCCGAGCATGAATTTAGGCAGAGGCACTCCGGAGAGCGCCGACATCAAGAGCACGCCGAAGTAGGTGGGGAGCGTGCTTTTCGGGATGTGCCGGGACCAGCTCGCTACAAAGGCCTGCTCTTTGCGGTCAAGATACCCCTGCGTGTAATCTTTGACTATGTCGCCGCACAGTATCATAGCCGCGGCGGATGGCAGCAGCCCTATGAAGAGCGGCGCGCCGGCGGCGTTG
>JAVVPF010000138.1 GCA_036655895.1 Cloacibacillus sp.
CCTCGACGGCGATAAAAAAGAGTGACGTGCAAAAGGCGCGAGTGACGATTAAGAATATCCACAATAAAGGACGGCCTCGCGTAAAAACGGGGCCGTCGCGTTTTAGCCGCACTGCAAAAGAGCGTCGGAAAATTGTTGCGAAGTCGAGATTGAAAGTAAATATATATATATTTGTAAGGTCGGCAGCTCTTTTGACGATAAGGATAAAAGAGATAGAAGGGCGTGCTTTGGTATGAAAAAACGCTCCGCCGCCTTGTTGCTTGTTTTTGTTTTGCCTTTTAGCATCGTCGCTCTATGCGTACTCCCCAAAACCACTCCCGCTGTCCCCGGAAGAGATGGAATATTTGCAATAAAAAAAGGTGCTGCGCGTTTCTATGCTGGAGGATCGGAGACCGTTTTCCTTTCGTGGCGCAAAGGGCGGCATCAGCTCCTTCAGGGCTATGAAGAAAGCTACAGACTGCTGCCGGCACCTTTGGCAAGGCGGGGATAGAATATGACTATCGTCAACGACCGTTTCACCGTCTGTTGCAAAAAGTCGAACCTTGACATCGACGACGTTGTTGATGATTTCAAAGACAAGATGAAAAACAACAATAGCCGCCTGTCGCTGACACCGGCACAGTTCGAGTCGTTTTTGCACGACGGCGCGGCCGGAAAATCTTTCAGCGCCGAATTTGAATGCGGCGTCAAATCAGGCGGCTG
>JAVVPF010000139.1 GCA_036655895.1 Cloacibacillus sp.
CACTTAGCCTAGTGTGTTTATAGTAGTTAAATGGAGAAAGTTGGAGCAAAATAGAGCATTAAAAGAATAATGTATAAATATAGGAATAAGTTGGTCGAAAGGTGTCGAAAAACAGTATATAATGATATACATCAGCTGTGTGACATCAGTAATCGCAAGAAAATATAACTTAATTGAAATTAGAAAATAAATTCAAAAAAGTTGTTGACAAGATTTGATACACATGGTAAGATAAACAAGTTGCTTAAGGGCAACGACACAATGGTCTTTGAAAATTGAACAGAATATATAGAATAACATTTAAAACCAGCAATTCTTTTTATTAAAGTAAGTTTTATGAGTGAAAAGATTAAACTTTTTATTGAGAGTTTGATCCTGGCTCAGGACGAACGCTGGCGGCGTGCCTAACACATGCAAGTCGAGCGATGAAGTTTCCTTCGGGAAACGGATTAGCGGCGGACGGGTGAGTAACACGTGGGTAACCTGCCTCATAGAGGGGAATAGCCTTCCGAAAGGAAGATTAATACCGCATAACATTGCAGCTTCGCATGAAGCAGCAATTAAAGGAGCAATCCGCTATGAGATGGACCCGCGGCGCATTAGCTAGTTGGTAAGGTAATGGCTTACCAAGGCGACGATGCGTAGCCGACCTGA
>JAVVPF010000140.1 GCA_036655895.1 Cloacibacillus sp.
TGAAACCGTACTTGCAAAAGAACTGCAACGTCCTTACATGTCGCGCCCCGCACGGGCGCGTTAGTTGAAACCTTGAGCAGTCGTGGCCAGCCTTTATTGAGATGTCGCGCCCCGCACGGGCGCGTTAGTTGAAACGTAAGCGCAAGCCCCGTATCCATGATGCCCAAAAGTCGCGCCCCGCACGGGCGCGTTAGTTGAAACAATTGGCGGCGGTCCGTTTGGCCTCTCCGCTAGTCGCGCCCCGCACGGGCGCGTTAGTTGAAACAGCTCCACCTTGAACACGCTCCGCGTCCGTAGGAGTCGCGCCCCGCACGGGCGCGTTAGTTGAAACGGAGGTGTGTTTAAGATATATCGCACATAGGTCGGTCGCGCCCCGCACGGGCGCGTTAGTTGAAACGACACCCGCACAAGAAAGCAGCGCCGTTTTTAGTCGCGCCCCGCACGGGCGCGTTAGTTGAAACTGTATGGCCGAACGCACCGTTGCCAAAGAGGTAGTCGCGCCCCGCACGGGCGCGTTAGTTGAAACGGCGTATATTTCGCAGCCCGTTTTCCCAAGATACGTCGCGCCCCGCACGGGCGCGTTAGTTGAAACAACCATTGGGCACAAGCCTACGACCACGAAGCAAGTCGCGCCCCGCACGGGCGCGTTAGTT
>JAVVPF010000141.1 GCA_036655895.1 Cloacibacillus sp.
TTTGGCAAAAAAAGGTGTTGACAAAGGGTATGCGCCATGATATTATATACAAGCGCTCAAGACAACCGAGCAAAACGAACGGGAAGCAAAAGCGCAACGATCCTTGAAAACGATACAGCGAGAGCGAGAGAGATAAGAACAGTCAGATTCAATTGAGTTAGGAATCGTAAGGGGACTACATTGGCGTGTAGGAAGCTTACGACGAAGGATTAAACACGAGAGTTTGATCCTGGCTCAGGACGAACGCTGGCGGCGTGCTTAACACATGCAAGTCGAGCGGAGATGCTCTTGACACGGATTGGTTGGACGAGGAGCCGAAGGGGCGGAATCGACCGGAAGCGAAGGGGAAGCGACTGCGAAAGCGGGAGCGGAAGCTGAGTGAAAGGAAGGGGACGCAGTAGAGGCAAAGAGGCGTCGGACCAATGCGTGTTGGGAACATTTCAGCGGCGGACGGGTGAGTAACGCGTGAACAATCTGTCTTAGACTGGGGGATAACACTTGGAAACAGGTGCTAATACCGCATAAGACCACGAACCCACATGGGTTTGAGGTAAAAGGAGCAATCCGGTTTAGGGTGAGTTCGCGTCCCATTAGCTAGTTGGTGAGGTAACGGCCCACCAAGGCGACGATGGGTAGCCGAC
>JAVVPF010000142.1 GCA_036655895.1 Cloacibacillus sp.
ATGATATTATTAAATTCGTTCCACAAGGGAACAATAAAATATCTTAGAAATTTCAAGTAATAACAAATAAATTTATAATTTTAAAAGTTATTGACAGAGATTGAAACTAGTGATAAGATAGAGAAGTTGCAAATGACAAACCAAGAAAAAACAGCTTGAAATAAAGCGTTGACAAGGTTTAGATGCAATGATACAATAAGAAAGTCGCTTGAGGGTGACTGGAGAAAATGGTCTTTGAAAATTGAACAGATAATATAAAGTTAAGTAATAACCAGCAATTCTTTTTGAGAGTCAGCGAATAAAGGAAACTTACTCGAAAGATGTAAGGAGTACTACAAGATTAAACTTTTTAGTGAGAGTTTGATCCTGGCTCAGGACGAACGCTGGCGGCGTGCCTAACACATGCAAGTCGAGCGAGGAGTTTCCCTTCGGGGATAAATCTAGCGGCGGACGGGTGAGTAACACGTGGGCAACCTGCCTTATAGAGGGGAATAGCCTTCCGAAAGGAAGATTAATACCGCATAACATTGCATTTTCGCATGAAGAAGCAATTAAAGGAGCAATCCGCTATAAGATGGGCCCGCGGCGCATTAGCTAGTTGGTGAGGTAACGGCTCACCAAGGCGACGATGCGTAG
>JAVVPF010000143.1 GCA_036655895.1 Cloacibacillus sp.
TTTGTTTTTTCCATATTTTTAGAATGTCTACCATATCGCTATCCAGCGACATATTAATTTCTTTTCCCGCTTTTGCAATTTCCCCGCAGAAGGTTATGTGCCCAGAACAGTCTCTTGCTTTATTTCCTTCTTCAGTGGTGTAGAAGACTCACTCTTGTCCAAGATGACCTAAAGAAATAACGCCTCCGCCCAAGTGTTATCATATAAGCGACGATACTCAAAGATAACGACAAAAACGGAGGTGCTTATTATGATAAGATGTGGGAGCCTGTTCAGTCAAATACTAAATGAGATTTCTTCGGCAAGATTTTGTAGGTTTGTCAAACCTCTGTTACACGGCAACCCAAAAAACCGAGTCGGGGATGCGGACAAAAAGCTGGACAAGATTATGCTGCAATTAAGTGCAACTCCCGCAAGTCCGGATGCTGGAGACAGAAATATCCGAGTGCTTGCCCCCAGTTCTTGATATGGAGCGTCCACTTGTTTGAGGCTTCCAGTATTTCCAGTGTAATTATTTTCAGCGCCGACTCGTCGCTTGGGAAGATACGCCGATTGCGGGTTATTGTCCGTAGGGACATGTTCAAGGATTCTATCGTATGGGTCGTGTAAATGATGCCCCTTATCTCCTC
>JAVVPF010000144.1 GCA_036655895.1 Cloacibacillus sp.
TTGTAAACCATGCTCGATACGGCATTTTGCCCTGAGCCGGGCCACGTGCGGAATATTTGGAAGGCGCCCTCTGCGTTCCTGTCGGCGCTGATAAACGGTGATACGCCTGTGAAGGAGGTAACGCAATTATTGATCCGAGTAAGAGCTTGTACGTCCTCCTCTCTATCCGGATTTCCGCTCCCGTAAGCTTTGTCCGCTGTTACGGTGAGCCATCCGCAGTTTTTGAGATTTATTCTTGAGCCGTCGCTATTTCCGATTATGCCGCCCTTCACAGCGGTATCTCCGCTGAGCACCGCGGAAGAGATGCAGTTTTCGATTGTGACCTCCGTACCCGTTCCTGCTATCCCACCAAGTCGGGCGGTCGTTTGCGCGGCCACGAGCGTACCTGACGAATAACAGTTCAATATAGAAGAATTGTACTCCACCAGTCCTACGATGCCGCCGGCGCTGCCTTTGCCGCAGTTTGAGGTCACCAAACAATCCGCCACGCTGTTTATCACCGTGGAGCCGCGTACGTAGCCTGCGACGCCGCCAGCCTCGCTCACGTATGGCCGGTCTCCTGTTTGTGATATATCGCAGCTTTGAACGACACAGTTTGCCAATGAGG
>JAVVPF010000145.1 GCA_036655895.1 Cloacibacillus sp.
CCTCCCCTCTCAGGCTCATGTCATGGAACACGAGAAGCCGTCCCCGCGTCGCGCCCCGCACGGGCGCGTTAGTTGAAACTGCCCTGGGTTTGCCTCAACGATGCGGTCGTAGTGTCGCGCCCCGCACGGGCGCGTTAGTTGAAACCTGTGTCGTAGGTATGCGTATGTGATTTAAGCTCGTCGCGCCCCGCACGGGCGCGTTAGTTGAAACTGAGCCGATACGTGAGAAAAAATCTGTGACACTTGTCGCGCCCCGCACGGGCGCGTTAGTTGAAACGCTACCGAGGCCACCGTTTTTACCGCCACGGACGGTCGCGCCCCGCACGGGCGCGTTAGTTGAAACGGTGCGGGCGATGGGGCAACGACCTTCAACCTGCCGTCGCGCCCCGCACGGGCGCGTTAGTTGAAACCGTGAACTGGCGCGAACTCGTGGCCTGCGACTAGTCGCGCCCCGCACGGGCGCGTTAGTTGAAACTAGTGCGCCGCGATCGCGCCGATGCCCACGCCGGTCGCGCCCCGCACGGGCGCGTTAGTTGAAACCATTTATTTTAGCGAAATTAATTTCAGGCGTAAGTCGCGCCCCGCACGGGCGCGTTA
>JAVVPF010000146.1 GCA_036655895.1 Cloacibacillus sp.
GCGTCATAAGCCCAATGTCCCTGGGGTACATCCATGAACGGGTTTGTTGCTGCCATCGCCGGAGCGGCCATTGCCACTACTGCGATCATTGCGAATACTGCCATTAACTTTTTCATTACTGTACAACCCCCTTGGTTGTTTTTTTAGATTTTTTGTATTTCGCAGAAAATCTGCCAGGGGCTGTCCGCATCCATACTCAAGTCTCCAAAGTTTCCTTGCTCTTTGTCTGCGTCTGCCTGACCGGTTTTTCTTCTGCCTTAAATTCTGCTCTCCTATATTGGCGGGGGTTGGTTGCACCTGCCTTTCGTGCCATCAAGGGTCTTCGCAGAAATCCAAGCTATCTGGGGTCCAGATTGTCATGTTGCTAAGCATAAAGGGAACTTACATACTTATGCTTACTTTCGTCATGTATTATACAATCTTCTTTTCTAAAATACATAGTCCTACAGTCTCATTTTTAAACCCTTAAAGATACGCAATGTATGTATTCTATAATTATTAAGGCATATATTATTCCTATTTTGCAGCCCGCAACTTGTAAGCCTCCATATTATGGCTATATTGCCAGGTTTTTACAATCTCTCTCAACTTA
>JAVVPF010000147.1 GCA_036655895.1 Cloacibacillus sp.
TCTTGACACGGTGGGAGAGAGAGCGTAATATATCTCCTTGCGCTTGAGACACTGAAGCGCGAACGAAGCCCCCGAATAGGGCGGCCGGGCACCTTGAAAACTGGATACTGTGATACGAATTTTAAGCTAGTAAGAACCTCGTCGAAGGTCCGCCCCGATCAAAAGGGCTCCGGACGCTTTGATTGTTTTACCAAGATCTACTTAAAGTCATAAACGCAACAAGCCTTCGGGTTTGTTCATTTAAACGGAGAGTTTGATCCTGGCTCAGGATGAACGCTGGCGGCGTGCTTAACACATGCAAGTCGAACGATTAAACCACCTTCGGGTGGATATAGAGTGGCGAACGGGTGAGTAACACGTGACCAACCTACCTTCTTCATCGGGATAACCCAGAGAAATCTGCGCTAATACCGGATACTCCGTAGCATTCGCATGTTTGCTTCGGGAAAGCTTTTGCGGGAGAAGATGGGGTCGCGGCCTATTAGATTGTTGGCGGGGTAATGGCCCACCAAGTCGATGATAGGTAGCCGGGTTGAGAGACCGATCGGCCACATTGGGACTGAGATACGGCCCAGACT
>JAVVPF010000148.1 GCA_036655895.1 Cloacibacillus sp.
TGTGCAGAAATCTGAAAGTGCTGTAGAAGGTACACCTCAACCACAAAATAACAATAATCGACCTGCTCAGGGCAGTAATCCGCATCCTCAAAATAACGAGATTAGTGATCCATTTAATTAGTTCGGTCTAAAATAGCGCATCCAAAAAATTACAGAATTAAAAATGAGCGCTTTTGGTGCAAAAAATGCACATTAAAATTAACCCTTAGTGTGCTGTTCTGCGCTAAATCTTTGTCATCTGTATTGTTTTAATTTATGCGCTGTTTGTTGGCATGGAATTTGCTTTATTGGTGCATGAATTGAATTAATCTCCCTGTTTTAGCGCGAAAAATGATTCGATGACACCGTATGAATGTCATATTTATTCCAGATTTTTATGTTATTCATGAGCAGAATAAACTTTATTTGTTATGCATTTAGTCTAAAAAAGGACTAGTCTGAAGAAATAAAGAAAAATGCTTTTGCTCTACCAAGACGGTCTTCGAAAGTCCATTAGACGCCAGCGCAGAGAAAAATTTAGATTGTTTAATAGCCTGTTGAGGCTTCGTGAAAGAAGGGTACGCTATGCACATGCCATC
>JAVVPF010000149.1 GCA_036655895.1 Cloacibacillus sp.
GCGTCGATGGTTACGAGGGCGCGGGCTACTACTGACGCGACTTCATAACGTGTTGCGGGCTGTGCACCTTTGAATGCGCCGCGCCGCGTTGATAGCAGAAAGTTTTTGATTGGAGGAGTAAAAAAGTGTATTGCCTGTGTAACAGGTGAAATTTTTAAATTTCATTGAGCGCCCTCACGGCGTCTTCAAGAGATTTTTGCGATAAATGCGCGTACCTTTCTGTCATTGCGATTGAAGAATGGCAGAGCAGCCTTTGGATTATGTGCAGCGGCACGCCAGCTATGGCCAGCTGGCTTGCGAAATCGTGCCGCAGGCAGTGCCATGTAAAATTTTTGATACCGGCCCTGTCTATTAGGCGCTTAAAGGCGTGCGCCGTATCCGCTCTTTTGCCGCCGAGGTCGTCTGCAAAAATATATCCGCCGCATGCTCCGGTAAATTTTCGCCACGATTTCAATTCTAGGGTCGCGGCTTCGTTTATGGGAACTACAGCGCACTTGCCGCCCTTCATGATTTCTTTGCGGAGATAGATCAGGTTCAAACTAAAGTCTACGTCCTCCCATTTCAGCCCGAGCAGAGT
>JAVVPF010000150.1 GCA_036655895.1 Cloacibacillus sp.
AAACGAGCTGTGTTAGAATAGTAAATGTTCCGCAAACGGGAACTGTACCTTGTAAATTAAACAACGTAACGAAAAAGAAAGCACCAAAAGGTAAGTGCTTTGTGAGAAATCACAGAGTACCGGAAGTTGCTTCAAAAGTAGGGATTTGTCAATTATCCTGAAAGAGGTAACTATAAAAATAATTGAAGCTATGACAAATAGCTCAATGAAAGATTGGATCGGCTTCGGCCGTTTTGATACCATTTTATTGAGAGTTTGATCCTGGCTCAGGACGAACGCTGGCGGCGTGCTTAACACATGCAAGTCGAACGGAACACCCCTGACAGAGACTTCGGTCAATGAACGGGAATGTTTAGTGGCGGACTGGTGAGTAACGCGTGAGTAACCTGCCTTTCAGTGGGGAACAACAGTTGGAAACGGCTGCTAATACCGCATGATGTATCGGGGTCGCATGGCTCTGATACCAAAGATTTATCGCTGAAAGATGGACTCGCGTCTGATTAGCTAGTTGGTGAGGTAATGGCTCACCAAGGCGACGATCAGTAGCCGGACTGAGAGGTT
>JAVVPF010000151.1 GCA_036655895.1 Cloacibacillus sp.
CAGCCCGGACGTCATAATTGTCGACCTATGCGAGCCTATAAAGCACGATTTGATAATCCTGGCCAAGATAAGGGAGATGACCTTCGTACCGGTCATCGCCTTTACCTCGCTCGATCTCACGCGCAAAGATGTTTCTGAGATGGGCTTTTATTCTGTCGTGCGCAGGCCGGGGCACGACGATGATAACGACCTAGCTCCGTTTAACAGGATGCTCTACCACATAAGAAACGCCGCGTATTTGAACGCCGCGAAGACCGCGCTTCCCGCGGATAGGAAAAACGCCGTTTTAACGCATCCGACTCATCGAAGGCCCTCTTTTACCAGCTCGATACGGCTCGTCGCGATAGGCGCGTCGGCCGGCGGCACCGAAGCGCTTATGAAGCTCGTTTCAGGCTTTCCCGAAGATATGCCGTGCGTGCTCATCGTGCAGCACATCACAAAAGGTTTTGCCGGGATATTTGCTGAGCACCTTTCTAAAAAGGGCCCCATCTCCGCGCGTGTCGCATTTGACGGCGCGCCCGTCCAGCCAAATATCATCTACGTAGCGCCCGACG
>JAVVPF010000152.1 GCA_036655895.1 Cloacibacillus sp.
TGTTGACAATCATTGAAAACAGAGCTATACTATCAAAGCTGTCTCGCCGCGGGAAACAAACGCCCGGCAAACGGAGAAACGAGAAGGCAGCGAGCACCTTGAAAACTGTATAGTGAAACAACAAGTAGCAAGATGTAGCGGAGTGGAAATTAAGAGGGAAACCTTTTAAAAGTAGATGACGTTAAAACAGATTGATGCAAACGCAATGTAATTTTGAGACGACCGGCGGAGTGGAAACACTCGCCGCGCGGACTGACGGAATTAGTTAAAAAGTGGAACGGAAGTTTTGCTTGAGACATAAGATAGTCGAGTACCGCGCAGAAATATAAGTAAATGAGCGGCGATGCTAAACGGCATCGCGGCAGGATTATAACTCAAGAGTTTGATCCTGGCTCAGGACGAACGCTGGCGGCGTGCCTAACACATGCAAGTCGAACGGAAGTTATGGCTTCGGCTGTAATTTTAGTGGCGAACGGGTGAGTAACGCGTGAGCAACCTGACCTAAAGAGGGGGATAACAACGAGAAATCGTTGCTAATACCGCATAAG
>JAVVPF010000153.1 GCA_036655895.1 Cloacibacillus sp.
AGCCGCCCCGCCCGGGAGGGCACCCCGGCGGGAGCCGCCCCGCGCGGGAGCCGGGGAAACTCTCGCCCCCCTCGCAGGGGCCTGCGTCAAAATTCTAAACTTCTATTTTCCACAGCACTGCTTGTATTTCTTGCCGCTGCCGCAGGGGCAGGGATCGTTGCGCCCGATTTTTGCCACCTTGCGGGGCTGCTTTTTGACGGTCTGATCGCCGCCCACATTTTCGGTGATGGCGGAGGCCACCCGCTCCCGCTTGATCTCCTCGTTGCTCTTAAGCCGGACGGAGTAGATGCGGCGGACGGTCTCCTCTTGGATGGCGGCGATCATCTCCTCGAACATGGTGAGGGACTCCTGCTTATAGGCGATGACAGGGTCGGTGTTGCCATAGGCGCGGAGCCGGATGCCCTGCTTCAGGTCGTTCATGGCATCGATGTGCTCCATCCAGTATTCATCCACCACACGGAGCATGATCACCCGCTCCAATTCACGCATGACAGGGCTGGTGACCTCCAGCTCCTTCGCCTCATAGGTCGCGGTCGCCTTGT
>JAVVPF010000154.1 GCA_036655895.1 Cloacibacillus sp.
CTGGGCCGTATCTCAGTCCCAATGTGGCCGTTCGACCTCTCAGTCCGGCTACTGATCGCAGTCTTGGTAGGCCGTTACCCCACCAACTAACTAATCAGACGTGAGCCCATCTTTCAGCGATAAAATCTTTGGTATAAAAGGGATGTCCCCTCTATACATCATGCGGTATTAGCAGTCGTTTCCAACTGTTGTCCCCCTCTGAAAGGCAGGTTGCTCACGCATTACTCACCCGTCCGCCACTAAGTCATTCCTTGTTCTTGTCCGAAAACTCAAACTCGGAAGCTTCGTTCGACTTGCATGTGTTAGGCACGCCGCCAGCGTTCATCCTGAGCCAGGATCAAACTCTCAATATATGGTATCTAATCATTCCGAAGAATGCTTAAACCGAATACTGAATGCTCAATTGCTTGCTCACTCAAATAGAATTTTATAACGTCTTTCTGTGACGTTTAAATGTCCCGTTTTTCTGGCTTATTTTTGCATAAGCTGTCAAAATTATGGTTTATAATTTTGTCATACATTGTTTAATTTACAAGG
>JAVVPF010000155.1 GCA_036655895.1 Cloacibacillus sp.
TATGAAAGTTTAAAAAAATAAAAAAAGTTGTTGACATTATGAAATGATGATGATAAAATTTAAAAAGTAGTCAGTCGGTTGATTGATGAAACAAAAACAAATGGTCTTTGAAAATTAAACAGAGAAAAAGGTAAAACCAGTTAATTCCGATAGAGTAATCTATCGACGATAGAGAAATCTATCAAAAAAATGACTTAACAAGTCAGCGAAAAACGAGCATAGCTCAAACTTTTTAAATTGAGAGTTTGATCCTGGCTCAGGACGAACGCTGGCGGCGTGCCTAACACATGCAAGTCGAGCGATGAAGCCCTTCGGGGTGGATTAGCGGCGGACGGGTGAGTAACACGTGGGTAACCTGCCTTATAGAGGGGGATAGCCTTCCGAAAGGAAGATTAATACCGCATAAAATGTTTGTATCGCATGGTACTAACATCAAAGGAGTAATCCGCTATAAGATGGACCCGCGGCGCATTAGCTAGTTGGTGAGGTAACGGCCCACCAAGGCGACGATGCGTAGCCGACCTGAG
>JAVVPF010000156.1 GCA_036655895.1 Cloacibacillus sp.
CTGTAACCTGCAATCCGCTACAGCAGGGTTGAATCCCTCGCCTAGGTTTTAACTTGTGTGGTCTGACCCATATAAGTGGTGTTGAGAACTGGGTCCCACGCAATGGAAATTCATGAACCTCGTCAGGTCCGGAAGGAAGCAGCGATAAGTGAACACTTCCATGTGCCGTGGATCAATCTGGTTTGAGCTAACTGTATGGGTAACGCACATAGGCTAACTATCGAAGCGAGGTGTACGACTTTAATATGACACATAAGATGCTTAAATAGCATCTTTTTTATTTATAATGAGAACTAGCAGGAAAATATTTCTTGCTAGTTTCGTTTATAATAAAGTAAATATAGATGAAATTATTCACATATGACAGTTTAAAATATATAATATAGGTAAATGAAGAAAAGGCCCATTTTGATCAACGGCCTTAATGTAAAGCTAACAATAATGTTCGATTCTTTAAACATTAAAAAGAGAGGTGATAAATCATGGCGTATACAGCATTATATAGAGAATGGAGACCGAGAATT
>JAVVPF010000157.1 GCA_036655895.1 Cloacibacillus sp.
GAAAGCGCAGCACGTGCGCGCTACTGGCGCCGCCGTATTTTCCTGAAGTTTTTGCCGCATTGAAAAGCCCCGTTCCTCTGTTGATTCTCAATTTTCTATAAAGCTGTTTATATATCTTGCCACAAACGCAGGCCGCACGCAACGCACCGGATGTCAAAACGACAGCCTGCCGCGCCGCAAAGAGAGGACGCCGCAAAAGGCCATTCCGTCAGGCGTTGGCTATTCCAATGCCTCTGAAAGTGCGATGGCTATAATGCCTGCCAAATACAAGCCGTTTTGTGCCTACGGCGCAGACAAGAGCGGGCTATCTCATGGAGGCGAGGCCTGCGGCGAAGGGGCAATGACGGAAAGAGATTGTGCGCGGGTTTGTTCAAAACGGGCAAGCTCGTCCGGCCTGTTTATATTTAAAAATGAGCGGCGGAAGTTTGGGCAGGCGGCGTAAAGCGCCTCTTCGCTCACCTTTTTGAGCGTTGCTTCAGCGTAAAAACATTTAATCTTGTTATCGCCGCAACACAGCCCCG
>JAVVPF010000158.1 GCA_036655895.1 Cloacibacillus sp.
TTACAGACCATTACGACCCAAGGGCGAAGGTTCTCCGTCTGTCCGATTCTGTGGCGGGAAACACGAGCATTGCCGCGATAGGCGTTGCCGCTCACGAAGTGGGGCACGCCATACAGGACAAGGAGGGCTATTCTTTCCTGCGTCTGCGCAATACAATAGTTCCTGTTGTGAATATAGGCTCCATGCTTTCCATGCCGCTTTTCCTCATAGGTCTGGTCATGGGTTCGCTGAATCTCCTTAACTTGGGCATACTGCTCTTTTGCGGAGTTCTTGTATTTCACCTTGTAACTCTGCCTGTCGAGTTTGATGCAAGTGCACGCGCGCTGAGACTGCTTTCCGAAACAGGCCTTCTGGCGAAGGACGAAATAGGCGGAGCCAAGTCCGTGCTTGACGCGGCGGCGCTCACATACGTTGCAGCTCTTGTGATGACCATACTCCAGCTTGTAAGGCTGCTTGCCCTGCGCGGAATGCGGAGGGACTAAAAATAGTGTAAAATGTACAGAGGCGGCTTGAT
>JAVVPF010000159.1 GCA_036655895.1 Cloacibacillus sp.
TCGTCTTCCCCGCCTTTGGCGGAGAGACGATGAGGGCACGCTGTCCTTTTCCTATCGGCGCAAATATATCGACTATTCGCGTTGCTATCTGCTTGCGGTCCGTTTCAAGATTGAGCTTTTCTTCTGGGAAGATCGGCACAAGCGCCTCAAAATGCGGACGCCGGCGCGCGGCTTCAGGGTCTGAGAAGTTGACGTTCTCAACGCGAAGCAGCGCCTCGTAATGTTCCTGTTCCTTAGGCGGCCTGATGATCCCCCAAACGACGTCGCCGTTGCGCAGCCCGAAGCGTTTTATCTGGGAGGCCGATACATAAATGTCGTTGTTGCTGGGGAGCAGTCCCGACGGGCGAAGGAATCCGTAGCCGTCAGACATGCATTCGAGCGTTCCGCCGTTGTAGCGGTATCCGAGCGCCTCGGCTTGCGTCTTCAGGATGTCGTTGATGAGGTCGTCCTTCCGGCGCGTAGTGATAGAGGAGACGCCTATCTCCTTCGCTATCTTGCGAAGCTCC
>JAVVPF010000160.1 GCA_036655895.1 Cloacibacillus sp.
GGGCATCAAGACCATCATGATCACCGGAGATAATCCGATGACCGCGGCCGCTATTGCCGCAGAAGCCGGCGTCGACGATTTCATGGCTGAAGCGACACCTGAAACGAAGCTTGCGGCTATTCGCCAATATCAGGCTGATGGGCATATGGTTGCTATGACGGGCGACGGAACCAATGATGCACCCGCACTCGCGCAGGCCGATGTGGCGGTTGCCATGAACAGTGGCACGCAGGCGGCCAAGGAGGCCGGTAATATGGTCGACCTTGATTCGTCGCCAACCAAGTTGCTCGAAATCGTGCGCATCGGCAAGCAACTACTCATGACGCGCGGGTCTCTGACGACGTTTTCCATCGCTAACGACCTGGCAAAATACTTTGCCATCGTGCCCGCTTTGTTTGTACCGCTCTACCCGCAACTAAACGCACTCAACATCATGCAGCTTGCCAGCCCTCAATCGGCAATCCTGTCGGCTATCATCTACAACGCTCTCGTTATCGTGG